>DAHVAI010000368.1 GCA_027314685.1 Nitrososphaerota archaeon
GACCTCGCAACTCCGGCGAACGTAAGTCTGGTAGTGTACGACGTGACCGGCCAGGAGGTAATTGTACTGGAGAGTGGACAGGAGTCGACAGGAAGTCACTCTGCAATATTTAACGGATCAAGATACGCGAGTGGAGTCTACTTCGTGCGGCTGGTAGCCCAGGGCCAGAACGGAAGACAGTACATAAAGACAGTGAAAATGCTGGAGTTGAAGTGACGAAGTCACTTGGTTGGAAACATAGTGTCTGAAATCAAATCCATGATGTGAGTTCGCAGAGACTAAGTTTCGTCGCTTGATGCGTATGAAGGCGGGGGGAAAGAGATATTTAACCAGAGAGACAAGATCAAATGAAGGACATGGTAAGAGGAAGACTCCGTCAACTATCAGAAGCGATTATCAAAATCCGTCTCTTGGTAGAACAAACGAAGTGATTTGTTGTGGTGACTTTGAAGAACCACATCATTTCCTCCTTTATTTCGTAATTATCGCGAACATGACATAGGTTCAGAGGAACAGAAATCGCAACGCAATTTGCCACCCTGGGCTGATCCGGGGCCATTTTAGCCGGCTGGAGAGTTTTGTTGATTTTGTTTATTGAAACGTTTAAAATCATTTTGAAACGATTACATGGTTATGAGCTATTGATACGGATTCTTGGTTCGTGAGTTCGACATCGTAGACGTCACGGTCAAATTCATGATTTGAGCGCAAACAATCTTTCACGATGCGGCGACAGCGGCCGGCGGATTGTGTGCGGCGAAAGAGGAGACCAAATTACCTTGCAAACGGCGGTTCGTACACATGTGGGCGTTACTTGTTATGGTGTGTCTTGCCATTTCCGCCAAACTATTCGACACTCAGGATTGGTTCATTTGAGATCTGCACCCGTGGTCGATTCAGATCAACACGTGGAGTTTATCGATTTCTGCATGAAAATCTCAATCCTTCAAGTGCCCTTGTTTTGGACGGCTTTCATGTTGGGCAAACCTTGGATAAATGTTCACTGTTGTCTAAAGACGCTCAAAGAAAGAACCACAGAAGTAGTGTGCTTCTTGCTACCCAGAGCTACCCTTTTGTCTTGTCTCGAAATTCCATTTGAGTTGCTTGACTTCTCATTGGCGCTCGGCCGCGTTGCGGCGACGCATCCTTCAGCGAAGCCATTGTGCATCCGGTTCTCCCAAGCATGCTTACCGCTAGTTCTCAGGCACTTCCTGATTACATCTCACCCTATTCAAAAATTCAGTGCGACTTAGACTATCAAGGGAATTCCAAAGACGTCGTTATTAAGCACTTTCAGAATTGACAGAAGGAGGCAGGTCCAATGAAAGATGAGGTTACTTCCAAGACATGGACTTTTACACACGATTGGATTGCTGGAAAGACCAATGAAGCACTAACTGAAAGGTCGCCCAATTATTGGGCCGAAATGGGGAAGAAGATAATCGATGAGCGATATAAGCACTCAAGAACGATAGCGGACATCAGTTCCATTCTCGGAATCTCAACCGGCTATTTTAGCGAGAAGTTTATCGGGCAGTACGGAGTCTCTCCCAAAGTTTATATGCTTAGGCTAAAGGTAGATAATGCGAAGGAGCTTCTTGAAAGTGGATCAGCTCCAATACGAAACGTAGCGCTGGAAGTTGGCTTCGCTGACAGAAATATTTTCAGAAAGGTGTTTAAGAGATTTGTTGGGGTTTCGCCTTCAGAATATCGTACAAAAGTCACCGATGAAAGAACTCGTGAAAATGACCCGTAACAGGGACGCAGTCGATTTGACAGAAAGGTAGTCGCAGTGCTACCTTTTGGCGTGAAGCAATAATAATTGTCAGTTGTTCCTCCGCTGGTTGTTGATACACCCAAAGGATGAAGTAGGACGACGTTTTAAGGGAAAGAGGAGGGATCAGCACTAGAAAGACGTAACACAACATATGAGCCAGTCGCAAGGAAGCACAAATAAATTGTGCTACGTCAGCCTCTGGATCCTCGACATCCATCCGTAAAGTAAGGGTGAAAAGGATTTAAAATAAAAGTAAGATGTCGAATCCCTTGCAGGCCAGCGAAGATTCGACCGTTTACAACAAAACCAGGAGCAGAGTCTTCTGAGGAGCCTGCCATTGATACATTCTCGGTTTTCGATTGCTCGGATGTTACTTCCGGTCGGCCTCGCACTTTTGGGGACTTCTTCTGTGCTTGCACAATGGATTCCTCTCGGCGGACCACCGGGACTGACGATTAATCCGGCTTCAAGCTTCGCTGCGACGAGCTCGAACATTTTCGTGGCAGTTGGCGGCATGGTTTATAGGTCGAGTGACGAGGGCCTGCACTGGCTGCCTAGCTATAATGGATTCAACATAAACAATGTCCAAGTGCTTGCTGCAGATTCCGAGAATGTGATTGCCGGGACTAAAGATGGAGACGTGTTTCTTTCCACGAACGAAGGGGCAATCTGGACAAACATAAGTAATGGACTGCGTAGCGTTGGCATAACCGCTCTCGCAATTGCTGGAGGTAATTTCTTTATTGGCACGGCTCATAGCCTTTATCGCTCGACAAACGGCGGCGCCGACTGGTCACTAGACAATATTGATAGTTCGGACACATCGATCACAGCACTGGCTGCTGATAGCTCGTATATCTACGCTGGAACTCCGAACGGATTGTTCGGCGGCACGAATGACGGCAATGCTTGGAAGAGGGTGGACAGTGGTTTTGTTGATCGCGGTGTGGAGGCTATTGCCGTCAAAGATTCCGAGATTGTGATGGCAGTAATAGGGCAGCCCTACTGGCACATCTATCTCTCGGAAGACCACGGCGCGCAGTGGACTGAAATAGACACCAGTCGCGGATTGGGTTGGGCCTACGGCACTTCTTCAATTGCCCTTCTTGGCGGGAGTATTTTCGTGTCCAATCTGGACGCTTACATTTCATTCGACGATGGTGAGAACTGGACTCTATCCGATACCTTGCTCCGTTACGGCAACAGTGGCTCATTCTTCGAGTACAAGGGCGATTTGTTCGTCGGTGAGGCATATGGTGGTATGTTCAGGTCTACCGATGGAGGAGCAAACTGGAAACCGGAGAACAACGGAATTGCTTCGATTTGCGGCGCGATAGCAGTGGTGGGTGATGATGTTTTTGCATCGGCAAACCCGGGCAATCTCTCCAGGTACGATGGACAAAACTGGACCCAGTCGGATTCTGGTATCAGTGAGTTACCAAGTGCAATAGTAGGACACGGCAAGCTGATTCTAGCGGCGACTTCCGATATCGGGCTTTTCAGATCCACGGATGACGGTGCATACTGGGTTGCAGCCGACAGCGGCTTACCTCAAACTC
>DAHVAI010000369.1 GCA_027314685.1 Nitrososphaerota archaeon
AGATCTTTTTGCTACGTCAGCGACACGATAAGAGGAATACTGAAACTCGCGCTATCAAAGCGAGACACTTTAGTTGTAAACATTGGAAATCCCAATGAGATGACGATTCTAGACTTGGCTAAGAAAATCATCGAGTCCACGAAGAGCAGCTCAAAACTCGCGTACTCTCCTTTGATGCAGGATGACCCCATGAGGCGGTGTGCGGATATATCGGTCGCAAAGGAGATCTTGGGTTGGGAGCCGTTGGTTAATTTTGACGAGGGTTTGGGCCGCACGGTAAAGTGGTTTGAAGCACAGCTCGTCAGAAACAGCAAGTGAGTATGATCCCAAGAAAAGATAACCACTGCTAGTTTGAGCGCAATCATTCTCGTGAGTGGCAAGAGATCCTAGTAACGGAAAGTTCATGACAAGCTCAAGCCGTCGAACTAACTGTTCCGTTTTCAAGCCTAACGAAATTCTCTAGAAAAGTTAGGGCAGGTTTGGGAGCTAGTGAAGTTGAGTTGAACAATCCGAAATCATATTGCTTCGGATTGTCGCTTCCAAACGTAGAAAACCACATGATTGCCTTGATGTAGTGCCTGGACATTAAGAACGTGTACATCTGGTCCACGAATACAGCTTGCTTCTGAAGCGAGTTGCCGGGGCTTGGGACTGTAGAAGCATTATTCGAAGGCATCCCCGTTTCCGTTATCCATATCGGTTTGTTTGTCAAGGATTCGTAGCTTGACAACGCGATATTGACAACCTGAGACATTGTCAATCCAAACGAGAAGGTGTAGTTCATCAGATACCGCATCTCCGTATAGAGTTGCAGAGATACGGCATCGCAGTAGCTCGCCGCTCCATAGCTCCAAACCTGCTGGGCCCATTGGTAAGTTTGCTGCGTCTGCTGTGTTCCGCCGTTTATGATAGTGTTAGCGAGTCCAAGCACAACGTCAGAGGAGTTGAAAGCCTTGATTATCGGATACGCAGTCTTTAGCATCATGTAATAGTTGTATGCACTCCCGTTTTCATATCCAGATTGGTATTGCGGCAAGTCAGGTTCGTTCCAGATTTCCCAGACGTGAATCTTGGGGTATTGGGCGAGAGCCAGTGATACCTCTGACTTCCAATTGGCTATTGTCCATGAGGAGTTTTGAAACGAGTGATAGTCCAAGTCGGCTACGATGCTAATATTAGCTTCAGTCAGCTGATTGTACCATGCCATCCCTCCGTTCCAAAAGATATCCTCCCTGTCCCAGTGGATTCCGTATTGATTGGATAGATTGTTCAAAAATTGTTGAGTTGCTTCTGTACTTCCTGCTTGATTTACCCCCAAAATTGGATTGTTGATATTTGCATTTTGAGACGTAAGGCCAGGTACGCCCACGGCGACTGTGCTCGCAGAAACTGTTCCAAAGATGATTGTCAGCAGCATCATGGCAAGAATGATTGCTCTCAAGATTCTGCCTTGACTCCAGAGTTAGATGAAAGCGTAAGGATGATCACAACGAGTACCCGCAGATCTTCAATCAGTCTTTCCTGATTTTAGTTTGGATATCGATTCTTTGAGAGAAGTAGCCTCCGACATCAGTTCTATCACCTTCTGGCTAACCTCTTTTTCGAGGGTTTTCAAGCTCGCATAATTTTTCAGCTTTGACTCAAATGTAGGCAGATCCACTCCCGCCTTTTGCAGAATTTGGTCCCAAGAGAGTATTCTGTTTACGTCGATATGCTTTCCCTCCAAATCGTTGATTTCATTGGCCACTTTTGAATATTTTTCATCGATCTCCTTGAGCTTCTCCGAGTGTTTACCCTCATCCAATTCAAATTGACGCCTTGCCTTGCTGACTTGATCCGTGACCTGTCTTTCTTCCTCCTTGAGACGAAGGATGTCAGCCTTTAATCCGTTTACTGCATCGTAGTTTGCCAGAATGTCTTCTTCAAATCGAGAGAATGCTGCTTCCGTGTCTATGTCATTCTTGCTAGAAATGTTAAGCACCAGTTTAAGCAAGTTATCCACACGCTCTATGCTCAGATTCATACCGTCCAGTTTCTGCTTTAGCTCCAAGTATTGCTCTAGATGTAGTTCTGATTTGTTTTGCTCATCTCTCGCTTTTTCTTTTCGCTTTTCTAGCTCAACTATCTCTTGGTGGAGCGTGTCTCTTTCAATCTGAATCGCCATGATCTCATTTGCCATGGATTCGTATTGCACTTTCAATTCATCAAACGTTGCACTATACCTTTTTTCGAGATCATTCAAGGCAGCGACCTGCGACACTAGCGCTTCTGGAGTATAACCCATTTCCATAGCCTTCGCGTAGGCTGTTGAAAGAAAGGCCTCTAGCTCTGGAATCCCAGCACCATACTCCTTCAAGATCCTTGCCACTCTGGCACCACGTACCATTTCGTCAAGCTCAATTCCACCCCTTCGCCTGAATCTAGCGACTTCGCCCAGTTCTTTGACTAGCCTAGTTACGCCAAAAGATTTTGCTGCGGCGTCTAATCCATTCTCTTCCGATTCGCGTTCGAATTCATCGATGACTGCTTTGATGTCATCGCTGCTCAGTTCATCTTCGTTCTCAGTCGTCGGCAGACTTGACTCATTTCCGCTTTGATTTTTTGAAATGGCCTTCTTCAAGATCTATGCCACCGCTGTGGATGATCTGACAAATTGGCGGCGTAGCTTGTATCAGAGGTACGATTTCTAACTTTTGATTTGGTACAAACCGCTGAGCAATATTCAGAGTCCTTTTCCATTCTATCTGCACAAAGGATCTTCATTTCAGACCAACGAGCTGCACCAGTTTGTTTAGAATCTGGCTCCACTCCAGTTCCTGGGTGCTCAGTCCATTCGACACAATGGTAATCTCGTGCATGGAAATCTGATCTGTTGGAACACCGTTCTTGAGAAAGTCGCCTATTCTTCTGATAGCATCTTCTTGATCGTCGAATAGAAGGAACGTCTCCTGACCCGCCAAACTATTTCCGACCATGTAGAGCGGTTTGTTCTTACTGACGACTAGTTCCAAGGTGCATGTTATTCCTAGTTAATCCGCTATAAGCTTAGTGAAAATCAAGCCCGATGATTCGGAAATTGATATGCTAGAAGAGGAAATGATGTATAGAAATTTCCCTTTCTTGGTGAAATTTTTATGCTCTAGCCAATTTCTTTTTCCGATGAAAAAGCTATCTGCTGAGTGCGCATCTATGAAAAGTTGAGTAAACGTTCGTATCAAGCTCTTGACTGGAGCAATTTTCTAACTATCTCTGTCAGCAGTTTTTCCATTTCATCGTACTTTCTCTCGATAGAAGAAATCTCCTCTCTCAGAGACTCCGCCGTTACTTTGTCGTCAGATGTTGAGTCTGACAGTGCTACAATGTTTTGATTCAGACCTGCAAGTTCTTCGCGAAGAGAGTCTGTCTTTACTGCCACAGCTTCAACTTGATCTTTTAAGCTCTGGTGTGTTTGCTCTATCTTCCTTTGAATGTCCTCAAGGGTCTGGTATGTGATCTTTGATTCCATAGTGGTAGTGTGTGTTTCCCTGGACCCGTATTCCTTCCAGGCGGTTTCAATAAATCGGACTCTACCCTCAAGCTTGTCAAGAAGATAGAGCGTGAACAGGCTTATCGCCACTATTCCAGAGATGGATACGATTAGTCCTATCTGAAGAACCTCGAGCGCCATCTTAGGCGAATCACTTCAAGCTCATCAACTACCGGCAGTAGTCAGCGTCAACGGAACAGCTTATTGTCGTAGTTATCACTGAGACGGTGGTTGTGCTCGTAATCACGGTCGTGGTCGAGCTTAAGTAAGTCGTGGTCGTTGTGGTAAAGGTTGGACCGGGTTCGGTTGTAGTCACAGTTAACACGGTTGTAAACAATTCGAGTGTTCCGTTGACAGTCGTCGTCACCACAGTTGTTCGTGTGACAGTCGTAGCTGAGCTTGTGAGTGTCGTGGTAAGGGTGCTGCTAGGACCTGTAGTCGTCGTAGTTGTCGTGAGCGTGGTTGTAGACGAAGTGGTGAAGCCAAGCGGGCCTTCCGCGACTGCAGTGACTGATGCAATGCCGAAAGTAACCACAAGTACCGCAAGAGTAAAGATGAGCATTCTCATGCCGAGCTTCCTACCCCTGTGAAGCCCAGCATTTCAAGACAAAGCAAGTCGCAAACACTGTTTCTTGATTATTGCGATGTGAAACATACGATCGCGGTCTGTCAAAAGTGATTCTCCATTTTTGGAGAAAAAGTCAGGGTGATGCAAAGTATCGCAAAGACGCGCGATAATCATGTTTGAATAAGCGAATCTTCCGAGAAATAAAGGATTCGAGATCTGGATTTTCGGCTAGACATTTGGATCAATGTCTACACCAGCATCGTAGAATGTTTCTGCTAGTTATCTGAAAACGGAAAATTTTGTCGAAATCACGGACCACAGCGAGGACGGCGGCAGCATTCCAAGATGCGTCAAAGACCAGTCGATATGTACGTGCATGCTCTTCGGCTTGTACTACGCCGTCTACGCGAATTGCCCCTGCTCTCAATCTAAGTCGGACGCTTTGGCCCTAAATATCTGAAAATCCCAACAGGATAGCGATTCTAGTCCTAGCTAAAGATCATAGAACAAACGAATAGCAGAACAGATCTTGCTCATTCCTTGCTGATGCAATGATGATCCCATGAGATGGCGCGTAGACATTTCAAAGGCAAGAGATCTCGGGCTGGAAGCAACCAGTGAATTTCGAGGAGTGTCTTGGCCGTACTGAAAGTCGTTTAGTTACAACTTGCCCGATACAGCAAATTAAACAGATTCTTTCAGAAAAGTGATCTGCTGTTTAACTTATTGACCAGGCCTGGTTTGGCTAGTTCTTGTTATCTGGAATTCCAGCTGCTTTGTTGCTTCGTGCACCAGCTTTCCCAGATTAGTGTGGATGTATCTTCCGTTGTCTTTTCTTACTAGACCAAGCTGGATGAGTTTTCGAAGCCTAACATAGTAGCGCTTTTTCGAGAAGCTCTGTTCTTCAAGAACTTCTGAACTTGCATCAATACCATCTGAAGCAAGTCTAAAGATTCTGTAGCTGTCTGTGTTTGATAGAGCTGAGTATATTTCACGAACAAAAGTTTCCGAAGGAACCATCTCCAACAAAGCCCTGTGAACTTGGCTTGGAAATGTCGATTGCGACTCCATGAAAAATAATGTGCCCAGAGGTGGTCAATATTCAATTTTGCCGTTTATGGAAAAAGTAGCCACGAATAGTAAAGAAAATGCTGTATCGGAATCCGATATACCGGTAAGCTAGTTGGAAGAAAGGTTGGCTATGAAATTTCTGATTATTTTCAACGGGTGCTGCAAGATCGCTGGCTAGCTTCTTTGATGATCTGGAATTCTGAAAAAGAAAATCAATCGAAATGCCAGGTGCCAAGAATTGCGGCTTCAAGAAACACAATATTGCGGGATGCATCGTGTGCTAATAACGACTTTTGGTATGTTCTAGCGAATTTGTTGCTGATTTTGTACAATGCCGAGCTTTCAAGAAATTCCGAGGCACTAAAATAAGATGGTTATCTGGATAAGATCAAATTGTCAAAAAACTCGATTGTTATCTCTCACAGGAAGGATGCTGACGGAATATGCAGCGCCGCATTGGTAAAGCACATGTGCGGGGCACAGATTTTTCTTTCCGACTACGCAGATATGGTTGAAACTCTAGCAGCCGTCGGAAAAGCTGATGACTATTACATTTGTGACTTGGCAACCAACAGCAAGACCTTTCCTGGATTCTTGGAGCAGGCAACCAGGCTAGGAAGCTACGGGCACGTTAACTACATCGACCACCACCCTCTTTCAGCCGAATCTCGATCAAAACTCACGAATGCAGGGGTAGAAATCATAAACTCTGCTGATGAATGTGCTTCGGTATTGGTTTACAAAGAGTATGAATCAAAACTAAAAGATTCACCTCAAATGAAGATCGCTGCCTCTTGCGGTGCAATCACAGACTATATGGACTCTGGACCCTTTGCAAAGAAAATCATTTCTTCATTTGACAGACAGTTTTTGTTGTATGAAGCAACTCTACTCTCATTCACAATCTCGATGACAGGCCGCGGACTCGAAGAGAGCAATGCAAGATTAGTTCAGATAGCAAATGAAATTGCAGGTGGTAAACTACCACACGAGATCGAGAACGCGCCTCAATTGGCGCAAACCCACGCCGAAAAATCTGCAAGGCTGATACAAGTTGCGAGGGAGAAGGGAAAGAAGATGAACAATTTCGCGTACATCTCAACCCAAGAGTCTGCAACGGGTAACGTCGCATACTTTCTGATTGGCTCGTTCGATGTTCCTGTCGGTTTGGCGTATAGAGAGGAAGGATCTGATTACTACGAGATTTCGATTCGCTCTGTGGAAGAATCAAGACATGATTTAGGAAAAATTGCAAGCAAGGTTGCGGCGCAGCTTAATGCTTCTGGAGGTGGGCATCAACACGCAAGCGGAGCTAGAATAAAGCGCAATCAACTGGAGAGTTTTCTATCATTGCTTGATCAGGAGCTCGCAAGGGCTACTGTCCCTACACAATAGGAGCAGAACTTCGAGTTTTCAATACACGAGAATCTCTGCTCGGCCGTGTGCCAATTGCGGATCCCGGATGGTATGAATCAATGTTCATGCAAGCCAATGTGCCTTTAACCAGAGACTATATGGTGCAAAGTTTCTGTATTCTTTATGACGGAGTGCCAGTCTCACAGGTGTTGTCTGGAACCGCCGTTGTGAGCGCAGGCGGCTATGGAGAATAGGGAGGGAGCGCCTCATTCGCTCTTCTTTATAAATAAGGATCATGGTCAGAATGCTCGGTACTAATTTGGCAGAGGCTCAGGTAGTCTACACGGATTCTAAGATCAAGGGTTGGCATGCGTTCCTAGTTGTCGCAGTCTTACAGGTCGTCCTCATGGGAATCGGATTTTATTACAATGGCATTCCACATTATGGCATCGAGATATGGGTGTTCTTTGTCTTTACTGTGGTCTCCTTCATCGGCGGATTAGTGGCTTCCACCTGTTTTGAAGAGAAGATCGACTGGGGCTGGTTTGGTGGCGCTTTTCTACTTTGGGTCATAGAAGTCATGACCTATTTAATTATCGTGTCCCCAAACATTCCATTTTGAACTAGAATTCATCTCAGCTGAAGGTAATCCGAGTTAGGAGTTTTTCATGTATGCATGGCCCTTACGACAATCGAGCGAGGCCGCTGCGGTGGTTTAGGTTTTTGTTTCTAAACAGTAAATTGCACTCTCACGAAATGAAAGATGGCAACGTGTGTGGACTCTGAAAATCCTCTTTGGACAAGAGGAGCCTATTTCAAAGACTACATTCTCACGAAAAAAAGAATGGTGATAGAAAAATTCGATTCACCTCGGGAGCACTGTGGGTGGGGAAACAAGCTAGACTGGAAATACAATCTATCAATAATCGATGGTACACACA
>DAHVAI010000379.1 GCA_027314685.1 Nitrososphaerota archaeon
GAGTTGCTATTGGTACAGTCTTTGGCATTTATACACCGGCCTTGGACCTTGCAAAAGTTGAAATTGCATTGACGATCTCTTTTGGTTTGAAACAGCTACCGTCGAACTTGGTTATGCTATTAATTTTGGCGGTATTGCCCAATTTCGATCGAATTAAGTTCGCAAGCTGTCCTTGATAATTACACTCGATGACAAACACAGAGTCGACTGTATCGATAAAGCTTTGAAGATCATCTTCGAGCAAGGGCCAAATTGTCCTGATCTGATGGAATCTGACGAGTAACCCGTCTTGCTCAAGTTCGCTCATGGCTTCAACTATCGGACCATATGTTGATCCAAATCCTATGACACCAACCTTGGCATCAATTCGTCCATGATTTATCCCTCGTGGAAGGTCGCGCTTTGCAATCTCAAGCTTTGTCATTCTTTTTCGCATCATACGCAAGCGATTAATCCTGTCAACAGATACTAATCCGAACTCATTGTGTTCGTTCCCAGTAACTTGGAACAGGCCACCCTCTTGTGAAGGGATGGAACGTAACGACACTCCATCATCAGTTATCTCGTATCTCTTGTACGATTCTAGTTTTGAAAGTGTTTCTTCAGTTGCAAGTTTACCTCTTTCAATCTTCACCGATGAAATATCAAAAGGTTCAATCGTAGCGCTGTTTTGGCAGAGGGCTTGGTCAAGCAACAAGAATACCGGAAGCTGATACTTCTCGGCAAAATTAAGAGCTTGATTTGTAATGTAAAAACAATCTGTAGGAGTGCCCGGAGCAAGCACAAACCTAGGAAACTCGCCATGGGATCCAAAAACGACATGATTTATGTCAGATTGTTCATTCTTCGTCGGTTCTCCTGTACTTGGACCGACCCTTTGGCATTCCACGATGACTATTGGGACTTCGGCCTCACCAGCGTGACCAACTCCTTCCGTCATGAGAGATTGGCCTGGACCCGAAGTGGCGATCATGACTCGCGCTCCCGTGCAAGCAGCACCAATCGCCATGTTGATTACAGCTAATTCATCTTCAGCTTGTTTCACAACTCCTCCTAATTTTGGGAGTCTAGGAACGAGCCACTCCATGATATCCGTAGCTGGTGTTATCGGATATCCGACAAAGAATCGGCCACCACCCACCACAAACCCGAAAGCGGTTGCTTCATTCCCAGTAGAGAGAATTCGTCCATTGCTCTTGTCATGCTTCAAAGTGAATCTAGGTGTCTTGACCAGCTTTGAGGCAACCCCAAATCCTATCTCGAGCGCTTTGAGGTTAGATTCGTACGATTCTTTACCTCGCCTTTCGTATCTGGACTTAACTACTTCAAGAAGCATTTGGTCTTCGATCCCAAGTATTCGGCCCAACAGTGCGAATGCGGCGGTGTTTTTGAAAATGTTCCTTCGAAGTTGAGATGCGGCCATGTTCCCAAGTGGCGCAGAATAAACAGCAATTCCAGGCTTCATCAAGCTTTCAGAAAGCTTTCCTTTCGATTCGTCGTAGACAATCAAGCCACTGCTCGATAGCTCACTTATGCCTGCCCTAACCGCGTCTTCGTCAAATGCAACCAGTACGTCAATCTGATCACCGGTAGAATATATCTCGCCGCTACATGCTCTTATGATACCATCAGCGTGTCCACCACGTATTCTAGAAAGCACATTTCTAGCATCATAGATGTTCAAACCCAGTTTACGAAACACAAAACCAAGAAGGCTGACGACAGTGATCGTGCCATCTCCACCCTGTCCGCCTATCATTACTGTAATATCTTCTTTGTATTCGCTTTTGGATTGGGAAGATTGTTGTTCTAATGTCATAGTATCCTCTCTATTAGTTCAAAGAAACAGTTATGCATTTCTTACAGGGTCTTCGTAAATATTTAAGCATGTCTTGATGAAAATCTAGGCAAAAATTGAAAATTCTACAACATGTGATACTCGATCAGTGGTAGCGTAATGAAATAGTATTTTCGGAATCAGCAATTTCTATTGGAAATTCATATGATCTGTTTGCGAAGACCGCTTTTCAAAAAGACAGCGTTGTCATTATGCGAGAACTCAGAGCAAACCAACGCCTTAGCAAATTTGAACCTCATTTCCGGATAGAATCAAGAATCGTCTTTCTCAATATTGGTGCTTCCTTCACTCGGATTCCAATAGCATTGTGTATTGCGTTTCCGATTGCAGCGCTAGTTGGGACTATTCCAACCTCGCCTGCTCCCTTTGCTCCGTACGGGCCGTCGATCTGCGCAGATTCCAAAATCACGGCTTCAAATTTCGGAGGCGAATCCAAAGCGGTTAGAAGCTTGTAGTCCAGAAAGCCGCTGTTCAACAATTGCCCATTCTCAAAATTCATCTCCTCTGAAAGAGTCAACCCGACACCCATGATAGCAGAACCGTTGACCTGTCCCTCCACTATTGACTTGTTTATCGCGCGACCAACATCTACCACAGTGACAAATCTCAATATTCGAACCTGTCCAGTTTCTAGGTTCACTGCCACCTCAGCCGCTTGAGCTCCAGGAGTATAAAACGAGCAAACCCGAGCGTCATCACCAGGCTTCAGTCCGACTGGTTGGGCAGTGATTGGATCCATCTTTGTGGTCCGAACGATCCATTTCCCTCTTCCTATGAACTCCCCATCCTCTCCCACAAATCCGGGAACGCTTGCCATGCTTGTAGTGAACAATTCTTCAAATTCGAGAGTCTGTCCAGTTCTCACATTTTTGATTTTACCGTTTGCAATCTCCAATAGATCAGAAGATACCTGTAGTATTCTTGCAGCGGTTCGAAGCATTTGAGTCCGCAGATCTTCACAAGCGATCTTGACGGCGTTGCCTGTTGTATAAGTGCCTCGACTGGATATCGTGCCGTCATCGTATGGGGTGTACGCAGTATCTGGAAATGCCACCCTAACAGCCTTGACAGGCATTCCAAAGATTTCGGCGGCTATCTGAGCTAGCACAGTCCTCAGGCCTTGTCCAGAATCAACTACAGTAACAATAACCGTAATGCCCCCATTTGGTTCTAGTTTCGCAACTGCGTTTGCAATTGTGTCTCCTCTACTGTATTTCGTCCCAATTGCAACGCCTTTAGCTATTCTCCAGTCTCCAATTTTCCTTGGAGGCTCGCGCCAACCTATTGAGTCAGCTGCAGTCTTGAGACACTCCTTCAGGTAGGGTTTGCGCACGCGTTCTCCTAGCACGCTGATATCGCCCTCATCTAAGAGATTCCTCATCCTAAATTCCACAGGATCAATGCCAAGCTTGAATGCGAGAACATCCATTTGTTGCTCCGTAGCCCAGAGGACCTGCGGAGAACCAAATCCTCTGAATGCACCCGACAGAGGTAGATTTGTAAACGCTCTATACGAATCAAACGAAAAGTTTGGAATCCGGTAAGTGCTGGTTGTCCCAAAGGCGCATGTCTTGGTCACAGCATTCCCACTGTCACCAGTGTAGGCACCACCGTTGAGTACGCACTTGATTGATCTTGCAATCAGTCTTCCATCTTTCATCACCCCATCTTTAACGTAGACAACAAATGGGTGCCTAACCATCGTCAGGAATTCTTCCCTTCGAGAGAGGACTATCTTGACTGGCTTGCGCGTCTTGAGCGAAAGAGCAGCGCATATCGGCTCGATCTCCATGCTACACTTTACGCCATAGCTTCCTCCCACCATGGTTTGAACAATTCGTACTTTTGACGGTTCAATCTGTAGGGTCTCTGAAATTTGTCTTACTATCCTATGTGGTATTATCGCCCCAGTCCATATTGTAACTCCGCCATCGAACGATGTTTGAGCTACAGAAGAATGCGGTTCCAATGCGCAATGCTGGCTAAAAGTTGTCACATATCTGTTTTCAACTACAAAATCAGCTTTGGCGAATCCATCTTCAACATCTCCTTTTCGTATGCTGTAATGGTTGCAGAGGTTTGGTATACCCTTGACTATGTTCGATGCGTAGACCTGAGCTGCCGATTTGGTGGAATACTGCTGGTAATCAGGATGAATCACAGTTGGTGTCATCTCGCTCATTGCCTCCTCCGCATCAAAGACCTGCGGTAGCAATCGATATCTGACTTTGATCCTCCTAATAGCTTCTTCAGCTGTATCGGGATCGGCAGCGGCTACTGCTGCCACAGCTTCGCCCACAAATCTCACCGTATCTCTGGCAAGTACGAATCGATCTTTCACTGCACTTCCG
>DAHVAI010000384.1 GCA_027314685.1 Nitrososphaerota archaeon
TCCCTCACTGGCGGAAATCCAGGAAGCTGGTTCTTCCTTCTTTTTTCGCGAGGCATTCGAGAAGGTTTCAGAGTTGTCGGCTTGCATCTTTTATACTTGGTTCTCGGGGTTATTCAAGAACTTTCGTGGATTACGAAGAGACCTCGGACTCATTACTGAAGAAGGTTATTCAACCTAGACGAGTTGACTCTCACAAGGGGGACAACGGCGTTGTCTGCGTGGTGGGCGGTAGCAGAATCTTTCACGGCGCTCCGTTCTCGGCTTCAATGTCTGCGCTCCGTGCTGGTGCCGACCTTGTGTATCTATGCGTCCCGAAACTCATTGCACCATCGGTAAGAGCTTTGAGCCCAGATTTGATCGTGTTTCCAGTAGCTGACGCGAAATTGACTCGAGGAGCTGCGGACGCAGTATCGATATGGTTACCTGACATCGATTCTCTGGTCATGGGTCCCGGGTTGGGACGACAGAGCTTGGAAGGAGTTAAGAAGATCATAGCGAACATATGTCTTGAGAGAAAAATCAGGGCAATTTTTGACGCGGAACCTCAACACACGGTAGTATTCTCTTTGGTGAAGGGAAAGGATTGCGTTGCTACACCCCATCCCGGCGAATTCAAAAGAATGTTTGGCGAGGCACCTGGAGATTCTCTAATAGACAGGATAAATTCAACAAGGAAAAAAGCACAAGAGTACGGAATCACCTTGGTTCTAAAGGGATTCGAGACAGTAATTTCTGACGGATCCAAAGTATACGTAAACAAGACTGGCAGTCCGGCTATGACTTGTGGTGGGATTGGTGATACTCTGTCGGGAGTCATTGGTTGTTTGCTAGCTCAGGCCGTAGGAAATGAACTCAAATCTGTTGATATCGCCGCCTCTGCTTCATACATTGTCGGACTTGCAGGAGCAAAAGCTGCAGATATCCGTGGTTTTCATATAGTCGCATCCGATATCGTCGAGCAAATTCCTAGCGTCCTAAAACCCTTCGACCGAGTTCTCTAAACTCAGGTCTTTCATTCTTGACGGTAGCTCGCGAAAATTCAAGTTATGGATTAAAGGAAGACTGGGATAAGGTCCAGCGAATTCTTGAGGAGATAATTCCTGTCTATGACAAGACAAACCGCTACATATCTCTCGGTGCAGATCTGAAACTCAGGAAGAGAGGAATCGACCTGCTTGTTGATTCCACAGGCAAAGCAAACATTACTACGCTAGATCTCGGTAGCGGAACGGGAAAGATGGCGATAGAACTAGCTTCAAGGGTTCCAAACGGGAATAAATCAATCACTATGCTCGACCCTATAGCAAAGATGGCGCAGGTGGCTAAATTGAGAACGGGTGGCGATCCAGTCATTGCGATGTTCGAGCGCCTCCCGTTCCGAGAGGGATCGTTCGAAGCAGCTACCGCTGGATTTTCGATCCGTGACGCCAGAGATCTGAACGAGGCAATCATTGAAGTAAGCAAGGTCTTGAAACAGGGAGGGAAGTTCCTAGTAGTGGATCTGGCAAAACCGGATTCAAAGCTAAGGTCCGGGGCAATCATGTTTTACTGGGATATTTTCGCACCAACGATTGCGTTCATCTCATCCGGCCGGTTGGGATTGAAGTTCGGAGCTCTCGCGAGAACATTTCGACGCCTACCGAGAATAACAGAATTCATTACGTTGCTCAAAGACGCCGGTTTCAACGTCTTGAAAATGGAACAGTATCTGATGGGGGGTTCTTGCATTATCTTGCTTGAGAAGGCGCGCAATGTATGATTGATTCAGCATATTCTTAAATTGAAGCGAAATACAAACCAACTGCATCAGTAGTGGTTATTGTGATTGCAGAAATCTAGATCTGGCCGCCATACTCTGGCGGCCATAGTACTTGCGATGCTCATTATGAGCATTGTCCTGATCACAAATCTGGGCACATTCACGGAACCTAGTCTCGCCGGGTTGTCGCTTGGGTCAAAGAACACTCATTCGAACGAACAGCCAAACGGGGAGCTAGTATTGAGGATTGAAGCGAATATCTTCGGAGTGCGCAATTTCAATGCAAATTCAACTATTGGTGATCTCTCTCTGAACAACGTTTCGCTGAACATGGCCTTGTCAGATGTGCACGTTGAGATAATCAACCTGGCGAACCTATCGTCACACGTAAACAACTACACAAATCCTGCTGGGTTCCTAAACATGAGTCTCCCAATTTCAAGCTACTACATTTCCTTCATTGATTGGCGGTTCAACAATACACGCGTAACAGTGCAGATCGAGCCGGGAAGGACTACTTTTGTAAATGTCTATCTGAATGCGAGCGCTTTCGCCGTGCAATCGTTTGACATCGTTGACCCGGATTCGGCGGGGATGATTGTTGGTTGGGAAAATATGTATGTGCAGTTAGCTAATTTGGACACTATTGGCTCGCAGAATTCCAGCACTTTCCTGATAACCCACAATTTTCCATTTTTGGTAGCTTTGGAAACTACACTCCCATCTGGGGTGACGCCAGTTTCAGTAGCTTTAAACTTTGACAGTAACAGCTCGCAATGGATCTCGCTTAATGTCAAATCTCCGATTCCTATTAGTTCAATCTTAAACGTGAATTTGCTGGTTCTACGAACAAACTTTGTGGTTGTTACGCAATGATCAGTTTGCTAGACTACGCTCTTGCTGCACTTATCTTTGCAGAATGCGTTGTAGCCGCTTTTTTACTTTTGAGAAAGGAATCGGATTTGCCGGCAAATATTTCTCTTGAGGAAGCATTCAATACTCTAGATCTTTCCCTAAAGCAATCTTATCCAGACCTTCCTCAGGGGTACACATGGAAGGAAACATTGATCAGAATCAAAACAAACTATCGAAATCAGCGAAATATAGATTGGTCTGACGTGGAAAATACGCTAAAGCGATACGAAGCTTTCAGATACGGAGGTGTTCGATTTGAGAATGAAGACAGCCGCCCCATTTTGAGGCTGGCTCGGATGATTAAGAGGAGAGAATGGATTGTTAGATAATCTTCGATCAAAGGTCCTTACAGAAGTTGGCAAGGTCGTGGTCGGAAGAGAGGAAGAGACTTCGTTGATTCTGACCTGCCTGTTAACTAGAGGACACGTCTTGCTAGAGGGCGTTCCTGGTGTTTCTAAGACACTACTTGCCAAGGCATTTGCCGGCTGCATGGGGCTGAAATTCAAGCGAATCCAATTCACGCCAGATATGCTTCCACTCGACATCGTAGGAGGCTTTGTCTTCAACATGAAGACCCGAGAGTTTGATTTCAAGGAGGGCCCGGTTTTCACAAACATACTTTTGGCAGACGAAATCAACAGAGCGGCGCCAAAAGTTCAGAGCGCGTTACTTGAAGCTATGCAGGAGCTTCAGGTCACCGTCGAAGGACATACGTCAAAGTTGCCATCGCCATTCATGGTCATAGCAACTCAGAATCCATCTGAATTTGAGGGCGTGTATCCTCTTCCTGAAAACGAAAAGGACAGGATTACAATGCGTGTTGGTTTCAACTATCCTTCTCCTGAAGTCGAAGTTAAGATTCTCAGGAGAAACCTGGAACGGTTGGATTTGGAAGATGTCAAGCCAGTTATAGAATTGGCTGAGCTCGAATACTCGTTTAGAATCGTAGACTCTGTAACCGTCTCTGAAGAGATGCTTGAGTATATCGCAAGTATAGCTGGAGCTACTAGGCAAGATGAGCGCCTAAGCCTTGGCGCAAGTCCTCGCGCGGCCGTCCAGCTCCTGCAGGCATCTCGCGCCAACGCCGCGCTTGATGGACGGTCCTACGTAATTCCTGATGATGTAAAGACGTTAGCGAAGGCGGTCCTCTCACATAGGATCAGATTGGATAGATCTGCGGCGCTAAAGGGATTGGTTCAGGGAACCGACGATGCCTTGGACCGTGTCTTGGAGGTAGTGAAACCTCCGCGGTGAAACTTACAAAGAGAGGAAAGGACTTTCTCGCTGGAATTCTTGCAGGTACGATAGCGGCTTCCCTTCTTGACATCAGAGTAATGCTAGCTCTTTGCTTGACGCTGGTCTTTTGTGGGATAATCTCGATGGTGATTCTCACAAGATCTTCAGTTGAAGGAGCGGAGATAGAATGCACCGTGCCTCACGTATCTTGCTTCAAAAACCAAGAGACGAAAATTGCCTTCAGATTGATTTCCAAAAGGCAACGGTATACTACGGTGAAGATTTCAAGACTGATACCATCTCGTAGTATAGACACTGAAATTGTATCTTCTGACGAGACAATGATGTCAGTAAGTGTCACACCGAGGTTTGCAGGAAGATCCTCGGGACTACCTGTAAGGTTCGAGATCGGTGATCCGTTGGGGTTTTTCAGTAAGCAGGCATCGTTCCAGCTGCCGAATTTCATCATCGATTGCATTCCATCTTCAATTCTGAAAGAGGTGAAACCAATTCAGACGGTTTACACTTCCGTCGGAGAAAGAGAAGGTCGCATACAAGGATTGGGGCTAGAATTTTACTCTGTTGACGAATACAAAGGTGTCAGCGAAGCAAAGGATATCTTCTGGAAAAAGGTTGCCGCGCAGCCCGATGAAAGACTTCTCGTGAAGCTTCATGTCAAGAACACTCACAAGAAAATTTTGGTCTCCATATTTCAGACAACCTTGAGAGAAAACGAGCATGTTGAGTGGATGGATTCGGTTTGTGAAGGTATCGCCCTTTTGGGAAAGGCTATTCTTCAGACGGGGAGTGACGTGGAGCTCCTGTTCGAACACGATGGCAAAGTAGATTCTATTCTAATTTCAGATCTAGCCCAACTTTCGGAAGGAATCATGGAGTTATCAATGTCTGAAATCAGCACGCTGGAGAATGCTGCCATGCTGATAGACAAGTCAGACATCTGTGTGACTGGCTTCAAAGAGCTGCAAGAAATCTCGGTTGCTGTCGCCGTAGCAAAGAAACCTGCTCTTTTGATTCCTGATGCGTGGACTAGTCCATCAAGAGTTGGAGAAATAGTTGTTATTTATGACGAAAATCAGGACTGCCGAGAACTTGTGAGCAAGGTTGTGGGAAAATGAAGTTGAACTTGATGAGTATAAGCGCTACGTCTGTCGGCGTCGGGCTGAGTACATTCTACCTCGCATTTCTCGGACGGGTAATAGCCCTGAGCGACTGGAGCCGCACATCAGAAATACCGTTGCTCATCTTCATTACACTTGCCATTAGACTAGCTGTTGTAATCATCCTCGCGAAGTATATCAACAGACAACCCGTTGTTGCCTACATACTTCTCTCCTTTGAGGTCTTCTTGATTCCTGCATTCGCTCTCTTAGAAGCTTGGACAAGTTATCCTGAGTATACTGCATTGATGAGCGTTGTACTTACTTCTTGGATCGGAGCTTCTGCGATAATCGTTTCGCCGTATGCAATTTACGAATTTGCAAAAGGGATGACAAAAACTCGTTCGCTTCTCGGGGTTATTGCAATCGGAACCTTCGAACTCGCAGGTATGCTATTCTTGGTCAGCGTTGTGCAAGAATCTAAAGGCGC
This sequence comes from Nitrososphaerota archaeon, assembly GCA_027314685.1. The sequence continues at coordinate 5,519 of DAHVAI010000384.1, forward strand.
CATCGCTGGACCTGGAGCTCTCGGTGAGGTTATAATCCAACCTGCTGGCTACAGTCTGGGGTCGACAACCTTGACGTCTGTATCTAGTTTTGCCATGGCTGCTGCACTGGTTGTCTTTTTCGTCGCTTCAATTGCTTACATCACTCTTGGAAGAGTTTCGCATTTGCTTTCTGTCGGATTATCGAAATCCTTCCTGATTCCACTCGGAGGTATTGTAGCATCTTTAGTTTGGGTTTTGACTTTTTCATTTATTACTAGCAATGTCTTATTGGCATTCACAGTACCGGCTTTGATTGGGACAGCAGGGATGTGGGTGATTACTCGTGGCAAGTAGGAAGTTCGGGCTCATTGTAATCTTGTTGCTGCTCTTGATTATGTGCTCTACTGTAGATAAGTTCTATTTTTCCAGCACTGCAGTTTCGCAGGCTAAACCAAGTTTCATTGAGCTTGGATACGGCCCAGGCAATCTTGGATCAATCGAGAACGGCGTTCCCATCTATGCGCCCGGCGACTCGATGTGGCTCCTCTCAACATCAAGCGAAGTTTCTTCCGCCCAACTCGTCTCTCCAAAAGGAGTCACAGAATCATTTCGCGAAGTTACTGCGTCAACAGTGTATGACCTGTATTTGTTCAAGGCTTCAGATATGGAAGGCAATTGGAGCCTTGAAATAACTCTGGTCAACTCTTCTAGATTCTCACTGCAAATTCCATTTATCAATCCATCTACTCATCCCATCGATTTGTCGCTTTCCAATTACTCTCTTGGAGCAGGAGGTGTTAACCTGAATTTTGCTGTCTCTCCGAACAACGCCTACAACGTTCAGACGTGCCTCGCTTCGTCCGACGTAAATTCCACCATTGTTGTACCAGTCCCGGCGAAATACGGCAGTGGAGAAATGTTACTGATAGGAGGAACCCGCTCCGCGGAATTGTCGTTTGAAGGTTCAGTAGCATCTCCATTTACTTTCAAATTCGAGATGGACTATTCCTACTCGAATCAAGGCAGTTTGAAAGGAGAATACATCTCAAGCGATGTCCCAGTGTTCAAATCAAACGCGGTTGTGATATCAAGCTCAAATCCAACGTTGTTACAGATTTCAAACTACACTTCTCCAAGATTTGGTCGGTACACCATGAATGCCTATTTTGACAATAGCAACGGTGTTGCGGTAGAACAGACGGCTGCACTTCTATTGAATGGTTTGAACTGGATATGGATAGGTGGCTGCGATACTACTCAGGTCAACTCTCTCACTTTCTCCTCGAGGCAAAGCTTACAGGGTGATATCTTGAGCTGGCCTACATCCCTTTATTATATGTACGAATTAGACGGAGTGGACACATATACACGTATTCCGGTGATACTCAACTTAGCACGTATCGATTTTATTGGAAGCCTGAATTTTTCGAACCTTTACTACCTAAGCTACACCATCAACCAAAATGAAAAAATCGACCAATCGAGCATCTATGATGGATCAATTTTCCTAGCAGCAAGAAGTTTTCCATTGAATATTTACATAACTCCTTACTTTGGAGTGTCAAATCTCACTACTCAGAACGTGACAATAGTAGAACCATATACCATTGAGTCAGAGGTGATAGGCGTCGGTGATGTTAACGTAAGCGTAACAAACAACACTGCTCCCATATCCAGCGCGTTAGTTGTTGCAGATAACGGGTTGGGCGGTTCTCTGAGTTCCACTCCGAATTCACAAGGTCTTGCTTTGCTCGCTCTTCCAACAGGAACGTATAACGTAACGGTAACTAGCGGGGGTCAATCATTAACACAGACGGTTACAGTTACGACCAACGGGAAGACATCGCTCCATTTCAATTTCACAAGCGTTCCCTCAGCGCCCGAAAACCTGGAGTACGTTTTGATTTCGCTCGTTGTAATCGGCTTGTTGGCAGATGTCGTCTTGTGGTTGCGGCCCAGGAGATGACTTATCTCTCTGGCTGCATCATACCGAACCCACTTGAGTCTGTGATGATTCTTCGTACCATCTACTCTTTCCTCGCATGATTGAGGGAATTATCGAGGGAATTATCGATATTATCATGATTCCTGCGCACACGTAAAATAGAATGTGAAGCGAATCCACAAAACCGTTCACATATGTTGGGTTTGAACCAATGTTTCCGGCTCCTATGAACAACGCGCCGAGGACAGATCCTGGTACAACTAATCCGATCACTAGGAATGAAAATGCGCGGCTGAAACTGTTGCCCACCTGAAATAGCATACTGTTGACCGCAGATCCGACTCCTCTATGACTGGGAGGAACAGCACTTATCACGGAAGCTCGATTCGGAGAACTGAATATGCCTTGACCTGCGCCTATTAAAACAAGTGGCAACAAGAGCTGTGTGAAACTTGTGGTCTTTCCAATCTGCGAAAGGACTAGAAACCCTGCGAATGTCATGATCTCTCCAAACGTGGTGTAAAATCTGAGGTTTCCACGATCAGAAAGCCAACCGCTTATTGGACCAAAAACCGATATCGCAATAGAATTTGGAAGTAGAAACAATCCCGCGACCAAAGGATCAAGATTCATGGAAGCCCCCTGCAAATAGAAGGTCAATACGAGGAAGAGACAACCTCTAGCTAACGCGTTCAGAAAAGTCGCAAAAGAGCCGCCAGAGAATGCTCGCAGCCTGAACAAAGATAACCTGAGCATGGGGTTTTCCACTTTTGTTTCTACAATGACAAACAGGACGAAGAGTGACGTGCCTATTCCAAGAAACAAAGCAAAATATCCAAGACTCAAGTATCCCAAAGCGTAAAGAGAATATCAGCACTAGTTGGGCAATGAAAAAAATTGTCTCATTGTTTCCTACGCGCGAATATCGGCTAAATTCGTGCATTGAAATGCTTTCTCGAGCGGGAAATGTCCTAGTTCGAAGCTCGCTGCCTTCCGAGAAGGAAATAGCTCAGGTTGCACTCACAATGGTTTGAGCTAGTTTACCGTTGCAAGTTATGCTGATCAAGTACCCATCTCCAGGTACGATATGCTGAGTTGGCTGAATGACTCTTCCCTGAACTAGACCAATTGTTATGATTCCGAAAATCTTGAAAGTTACACTCGCGTACGGAGGAAGTCTATATCCAGAGCTAGAAATCATCTGAGAGATGCTTACGTTATCAATCGAGCTGATGGGAATCATCGAAGAGTTCGGATAAATTGCAAAGAATTCTGAGATGGTAGCGAGTTGAGGCAATGCAACGAAATGGGTTTTGAGGCTACTAAGAGATGTGACAGCGGCGAATCTGAAGTCTAGAGAAATGTTACCTGTATTTTCAACCGTAATCAAGAGCTCTGACGGTGTAAGTGTCACGCCTGTTATGTTGAATCGTGGTTGCGTACTCAAGTACCAACTCTGATTGCCCAAGAACGTGGTTTTGCCGACATGTTGAGATACGGCTGTTGGAATCAATTCTGCAGGAACAGCGTAGCCGCGCGCCTCTGGTACAAAGGCAAAGTTTGGATTTGTTGGATCACCCAATAGCAGAACCGTGGGTGCCAAATCGATAAGAGCGACCGAAGATTGGCCATTTGAAATCGAAATTCCGCCAGCGATTGGAACGAAAAGTGTATGCTCCTGGTAAACCAGAAAGGCAGAGTAGTTCTTTGAATTGAAGGTTAGGGTGATTGAAGTTATGTTAAATTCCAAGGCATTGAAAACTCCGCTCTGAACATTTGTCGCCGCAATTGTCTGTGAGGCATTAATTATGCTCATTAGGTCTACCGTACCTTTCGAGTTAAGTGGGTACCAACCTGTCTCATTGCCTGCTCCGCT
>DAHVAI010000392.1 GCA_027314685.1 Nitrososphaerota archaeon
CAGTCAACCATTGTGCTTCTCCAGAAACAGTGCCTGGATTTGCGCTCGTTGGAGATGTAAATAGCCAGGTCTCCATCACGCCACCCTTCTTTCCTGCCGACTTTATGCCATCAAAATATGGTAAAACTACAGATACACTTGCGCCGCTGTCCTGATAGATATCATACCCTATTCCATCAAGATATGGTATCTCTTCCAAGTACGGCGTTAATGCTAGGTCGTTAGATGAAGAAGCAGTTAGAGCGCACCACGTTTCCACCGAGGGGTTTGAATCCTTTGCGGCGTGTGAAAGCGATGAAATTATGTCTTGCCAATCAGTGAACGAAAAGTGAAACGAGTTCCAGCTGTACCCCCAATCCTGTTCCCATGTAGCAGGTTCTTCTACCACGTTGAAATATTCCGGTGCCCACCTCTTGCTAACAGCATCTATGAACGCACTTTCCCTCTTGATGACCTGCTGGACTGTCGGAACAGATTTGCCATAAACATTGAGTGCGCCTGCAAATGGTTGTACTATCCATCTAATCGACATTCCTTTGCTCCTTGCATAACTTACTACGTTGTCTAGCCTTGAGGCAATCCTCGCGTTCGAGGCATATTGATCTGGAATTAAGATTGTCACTTGCTGGGTTCCGCACTTGTTTAACACATCGACAAAAGGCAAATCCAATTCTTGCGCATTGAAATCTGGTACAATGTCAACTGCAGCTTGTGTCGGGAAATGGAGTCCAGCAAGAGGAACGGTAGAAGAAATCGACTTTACTGCATCATAAATTATCGTAGTCTCGCCATTGTCTAGATCCCTTTGAAAATTAAGTAGATATTGATAGATTGGGGATTTTTTGATCTTTGCAACTAGTTCGTAATCAAAGCCTGTAGCCGCTGCGCCGACTAACGCCCCGACCAAAATGACAGCCTTGAGAAATTTCCTTCTATTGATTTGAAGCCCGCTTTTGAATTGAGGTCTTGACAATTTCTACCATTCTTCCCAAAGGTGTCCGGTTCTTCTTTTTGTCTGCGAGAGTAGCCCATAAAAGCAAAATCCAGACAGCCACATAGTTCGTGAGCGTAAACCCGTCTCCGGGAAGAACAATTTGATACTTCATTCTCCGACGCTTATTGGCATTAGACTTTATTATGCGAAGTAGCATTCTTGCCCCTTGCGATGCCCCCAGCCTCGATAATTCAAAAATCAGTCATTACGAGTTGGGACGACACTTCGCAGATTGACTTTAAGCTCGTAAACTTGCTTGAAAAGTATGGAGTTAAAGCATCGTTTTTCGTTATCACTGACCAAATTGGGAAAAAGATCTCTAAAGATGACGTTCGAAGCATTTCACAAAGCTTTGAGGTAGGGTCACATACAGTCTCTCACCATAGCCTGCCTAGTCTATCCGAAAATGCTTCACTTTTGGAGCTTAGCAAATCAAAGAGCGATTTGGATGAGCTCCTAGGCAAAAATACTAGCACCTTTTGCTACCCATACGGAAACTACAACGACAGTGTGATAAAACAAGTTCGTTCAGTTGGCTACAAGTATGCCAGAACCTTCGACCCATATCACTTCGAGGTTCCCAAAGATCTGTTTCAAATTAATGTGGGAGTGTGGGCCGAACCGCATGGATTCTTTTACTCAAGAGGTGCCAAGAATACGTTGAATCTACTAAAAACTCTGCTAGGTCGAGAAGTGTTTGCTAACAGCGTTGGGAGTTTGATGAGAATCAGAAATTGGTTGGAGCTCTCCAAAAGAATGTTCGACATTTTCATGGCTAGAGGTTCTGTCTTCCACTTAGTGGGCCACGCTTGGAGAATCGAGGAAAATAATGAATGGGGAAAGCTTGAAGAATTGTTAACGTATATTTCTGCGAGAAACAGCGTAAGATATCTCAACATTGGCGAGTATGCTTCAACGCTATGATTAGTGGATCAATACAGCCAGCTAGTTTGCCGCTGGTTACAATTGGAATGCCAGTATACAACTCTGCTTGGAGCTTAGACAAAGTACTTGACGCAATTGTCAAGCTAGATTATCACAAAAATCAACTTCGCATAGTTTTTGTCGACAACGGCTCCAAGGATGACTCGAGAAATATTCTAAAACATTTTAGGTCACTCCACGAAAGAGAGTATGAGCAGATACAAATTCAAGAATTTAGTCCGCCCAGTATTTCATTAGCTAGAAACATCGTAATCGATAATGCAACAGGCACTGACTATATTTTCTTTGTTGATGCAGATATAGTTGTTCCTGACAAGAGCCTAAAGAATTTGATCAAAGATTTCGGAATGGGAAATGACATCGGCATGACAGCAGTCCCATGTGACTATGAAAATGCATCACGCAGGGCGGGTTTGCTTTATCGAGCGTTCGTACGCCCAGTCGGAATTGTTGAAGCTGCAAAGGTCGGTGCAGGATGTACTCTGATAAGTGCAAGAGCACTTGAGGCTATAGGAAAGTTTAACGTAAAGCTGAGAGTCCATGAAGACGCCGAGTACTGCTTCAGATTGAGAAGGAATGGACTGAAGATTTTGTGCGACCTGACATTCAGAGCGTATCACCTCAGGCAAATAACTTCCAACGCAAACTACTACGTAAAATTCATCTTGCAATCTTCTTCAACTTACGCGCAGATGCTAAGGCTGCGATCAAGATTACACTACGCGAAGGTCGCAAGTTCTCTTTGTGTCAGCCTGAGCTTAGTTTTGCTGATACTTTTTCCGCACTCGTTACTGATAGATCTATCAAGTCTCCTAGCCTCGCTAGTCTTTGCCTCCTGGAGCAATCTGAATAAACGTGTCATGGATGACGGGAGTTCGGTGAAGAAACCCTACTGGCCGATCATGGGCGTCGTCATGACTGCGCTTGTGACAATTGTTGTGTGGATCGCTATAGCTCGACTGGCAACAAACAAGGATTAATCTATTGAGCGGCGACGGATCCAGGTAATACCTGCCCGTCAGCAAGTGCTATCTTGTAGCTGTATATCTCGCCCTGGTAAATCATCAGAGGCAGGTTCGATACAGGGTACAAGTTAATCAACTCAGAGCCATGAGACTCTCTTGCAAAGTTTGCTTTGTCTAATCCTTGAAAAGTGACTGTCTGATAGGAGGGTGAATCACTCCACGTTGACACGTTCAATTGCTTGTTGTTTGTCATCTGCACGGCCGCTATTGAAGTTGGAAGTGATGAGTTGATTTCAATTGATAGGAAAGAGCTCACCCATCGTCCCGTTGAGGTCGATACGCATGAGGAAGAATCAAACCCAGTAATCAGTAAACAGTTTGTAGTTCCATTAGGTTGGACGGCAGCTCCCGCGGTAAGACTGACTGAAATAATTGGACTGGACGACTGATGAGTTCCAACGGTGCTATTTTCATCATTTGCGACGTTACTGGATTCTAAAGTATTGCTCAAGATTGGTTGGTTGGTGTACGAAGGATTTCCTTGCGCAACACTCGAGCTAGAGATCATAAAGTAACTTCCAAAGCCAAAAGAGACGAGGCCAAGCAAAATAATTGAAAGTAGGCCAGCTGTACCCTTCCGTCTCATGAGATTCGGGTGACAATTGCTTAGCGAGTAAGTAATTCATTGTGGAGTCAGGATCTAGACACACCATCTCACAAGCTTTTCTTTGATGCACTTTGCCACAAACGACCGTATGCTTTTTCAAAATCGTTCAATACTGCATCCATCGAGTAGTTCTCCACTATATAGCGCCTAAGCGATCCTTTTCCAACCGCGTCGTCTCTTTGGTTGTAAAGCGAAACTATTGCATCAGCCAATTCAGCAGTTCCAAATCCCTTCGCTATCTTGCCAGATCGAGCCTCTGTGATAAGCCTCGATTGCTCCCTGAGTGGCGTACACACAACCGGGACATCGCAAGCCATGTACTCTAGTACTTTCAGAGGTTGAGCATACTCTTGGTACCGCGGCAGAGGTTGCAGCGGAGAGACAGCCAGATCCATAGAGCTGATGTAACCTGGGAGTTCTGAATACGGAATCGCGTTTGGTCCCGTAAAGTAGACATTCTCCTCTATGTCTAGGCTCTTGGCAAATTTCCTTGCATCACTCACAGACCCGCTCCCCACAACCAAGAGCTTCAGATTCGGAATTTCTCTTGATGCAAGTTTTGCCGCCTCCAACAGCTTCCAGACACCTTGGTAGATTGATACAACGCCGAGAAATCCAACAACAAAAGAATCCTTCCCAAAGATTCGCTCTCGAAAGTCAGAATCTGTCGGTCTAAAGTGCGAGGTGTCTACCGCGTTGGGTACGACAGAACTTTGGATATTCTTGCCCAACAGATTCGTCAAGAGAGGGGTGGTGACTAGAACTTGATTGTGGACTTTGCATATCTCTCTTTCAAGAACGTCAACAGCTCCTGAAAAACTTCGGGGAAGAAATTTTATGTTGTAATAAAGCTCGTCGTGCAGTTTGTACCAGTCGTGGGTGTCGTAAACAGTTTTTGCAGTTATTAGCCTCTTCCATAAACCGGCTGATGCTGCTACTATGGGTAGGTGCAGGTGAACTAGATCAAAACCCATCTCTTGATCTAGTCTTTGTATCTCCCTCCCAATCAAGATTGAAGACAGATACCTTCCCGAAGTTGAACCACTTTTTTCCCATTTGTACGAGTGTAGTGCAATTCCCTGGTAGTGGTTGTCCGAGTACTCGCTGTCAAGCTTGCTCAGAATGTGGACATTGTGTCCTCTTTCTAGCAGACCCTTGCTAAGTGACAGGAGCCTTGTTCTCGCTCCCTCCCAGTGTGATAATCCCGGAAAGTCGAACGGAAAAGCCATCAATACTTTCATGGTTGTTCAGCTAGTGATGTGGCCAGAAAGGTTATCATCATTTTGACCCGAAAATCAAGCATGATCGGACCGGAAGAAGATGCACAACCTTTGTAGAAACGACACTAGGCCATATTCGAAATTGGCAAAGATGATAAACTGGAGAACTT
>DAHVAI010000394.1 GCA_027314685.1 Nitrososphaerota archaeon
AGGAAAGAGGAAAGAAGTTCAGGGACACTCAATTCACGAAAGATGGTCGGCATAAACATAGACTACCTTTGTGGAAGCGCCACTAGATTTCGGTAAATTGAAGTCTAGATTGCATCACATACTTGATGACTTTGAGTTCAAGTCGATGCCTACTGCAAAGCCGTTCCCAAGTTGTCTAAAGGTTGTCGAGAAGCTCAAACAGATTGGAAGTCTGGTTGGGATTGTGACAAATAGTGGCAGAGGTCCAGCTCAGGCAATTCTCGACGATTATGGATTCTTGCCATACTTGAACTTGGTCATTACTCGAAATGAAATGAGTCGAATGAAACCCAGTCCTGACGGTCTTCTGCAAGCGCAGAGGATATTAGGATTGAATTCATTAGATATGCTCTATGTGGGAGACTCGGTACTTGACATCGAATCAGCGAGGAGCGCCAATATGAAATGTGCTGCCATCCCCACGGGTTTACATCCAGTCGAAGAATTGCGAAAATTGTCTCCTGACTATGTGCTGGAAAGGTTAAGTGATATTGAAAACCTTGTAATCCACGATGCAAGCTAATATTTCAATGTTGAATAGAGAGATACGAGTGCGATGAATAAATTCGTCCTAGACACAAGCATAATCATCGATGGCAAGGCAAGCCAGATGATCGACTCTGGAGAAATCAGTCAAGGTGATGAACTTATTGTCCCTCGGGCGGTCTTGGACGAACTTCAAGCACAGGCATCTAAGCACAGGGAGGAGGGCTTCGTAGGTCTTGAGGAATTGACACACCTGAGGTCTCTCTGCATTGAGAGGAAGATTGGTATCGGTTTCGAGGGTGAAAGGCCATCGATGGAAGATATCAAATTAGCAAAAAGCGGTCGGATAGACGCGATAATCAGAGACATTGCAAAGAAGAGAGGCGCTGCTTTGCTAACTGCTGATTACGTCCAGGCACTGGTAGGGAAGGCCGAGGGAATCGACGTTATGCACATGCCCGCTGAAGTCAGAACACAGGGATTGCAGTTTGAACGCTTGTTTGACGAAAAGACCCTGAGCCTACACCTAAAGGAAGGTGTGGTACCGTATGCAAAAAAGGGGCAGCCCGGGAATTTTGATTATCTCCCAATTTCTGACATAACAACTGACAGAGAGGGTCTGGAACAGATTGTCAAGGAGATATCCGAAGCAGCTCGAATCTCAGAACATGGCTCTGTGGAAATCAGCCGGAGTGGTGCAACCGTGATTCAGCTGGGACAATACAGGATAGCAATTGCAAGACCGCCATTTTCGGACGGGCTGGAGGTGACAATTGTGAAGCCACTTGTTAGGCTCTCGCTTTCAGACTACTCACCCTCAGACAAACTTGTCCAAAGATTGGCTTCAAAGGCTGAGGGAATCATTATCGCCGGACCTCCAGGTTCTGGAAAATCTACTCTGGCAAGTAGTATTGCGGACTTCTACCTTGATAAACGCAAAGTGGTAAAGACTTTCGAATCGCCAAAGGATCTTCAGGTCTCAAAAGGAATAACGCAATACGGTCCACTTGAAGGCGACTTTGAAAAAACTGCTGAGATATTGCTTCTTGTCAGGCCGGACTACACAGTATATGACGAAGTAAGAAAAACAAGAGACTTCCAGGTTTTCGCGGATATGCGCCTCGCGGGGGTCGGAATGGTTGGTGTTGTTCACGCGAGTGATCCGGTAAATGCTGTTCAGCGTTTCATGAGTAGAATAGAGCTCGGAATGATTCCGCACATAGTTGATACCGTGATCTTTGTGAAGGCAGGGAGGATTGAACAAGTGTTGGAATTAAGGCTAGCGGTCAAAGTCCCTTCGGGTATGAACGAACCAGACCTTGCACGACCAGTAGTCGAGGTCAGAGATTTCCAATCGGGTGATCTCATGTACGAGATTTACACATTCGGAGAAGAGAATGTGGTCATACCCATCAAAGAACTCGAAAGGGAAACTGCCAAAACAACGACAGGAGTTGAAAGACTGGCAACTGAAAAGATACTCCAATACTTCAAAAAATATGATCATAAAGCAGAGGTCAAGATACTTTCTCCATCGAAAGCTCGCGTTTTTCTCAACGAAGACGTTATACCCCGAGTGATTGGGAAGGGAGGCGCTTCAATAAAGGAAGCTGAGCAGATACTGTCCATTGGGCTCGACATCGAAGGAAAAGAAAGTTCGAATTCTGGAAAGTCTGATGCAATTCAGTTTGACTATCATGAAAAGGGAAACTCACTCGAGATCTTCTTTGGATCAGAAGCTGTCGGCGAACAAGTCTCATTGCGAGTTGATAATGAAGGTGTGCTGACTTCCAGAATTGGACCGAAAGCAAGAATCAAGATATCTAAGATATCTGAAGCAGGTAGAAAAATATCTGAGGCGCTAAGAGAAGGAAAGGACCTGCGGGCCTACAGAATCTAGCTGTTTCGTCATGTAAGATTTTGGTCGTAAAAGATTATAACATCTCGGCGTAAGAAATTTTTTTCGCAGCCCCCTAGTATAGTCAGGTCAAGTATGCGGGCCTCTGGAGCCTGAGACACCAGTTCGAATCTGGTGGGGGCTATTCATTTTCATACGCGTTTTTCGAAGTAGTGCTTAAATTCAGTTGTCAAGTGAAAGAAACTGAGAGTACATGATTGACGAAGACGAGCTACTGCTTATACCGGGACCAACATCGCTTAGCTCGAAGGTACGCGAGATCATGTCGCGCCCACAGCAGAGCCATGTTGCGCCTGAGTTTTACAATGCTTTCAAGGAAATGCTGACGCTTGCGCGCTACGCTTTCAAGAACAGCTCAGGAATTCAGTATGTATTCACGGGCGCAGGTTCCATAGGAATGGAGACTGCGGTCACTTCTCTTCTTGAAAAGGATGACAATGTATTGAGCGTTGAAACTGGTCACTTTGGACAACGATTCAGCATGATGGCTGCGATACATGGAGCAAAAGTTCAATCACTGCCCTCTGAAACCGGTCATCATGTAGATTATTCGGAGGTGGATTCTGCTCTCAAGAAAGGAAAGCACAAAGCAGTTCTGTTTACACACGTAGATACATCAACGTCAATAATGAATGATCCAGAACAAATCTGCAAGATTGCCCACGAGAATGATGCTTTAGCAATATGTGACTCCGTTTGCGGCATTGCCGGAGCCTTTCTTGATTTCGACAGTTCCGGAGCTGATGCAGTACTGACAGGATCGCAAAAGGCCATCGCTGCCCCTCCAGGTGCCACACTACTGGCCGTCTCGAACAGAGCTTACGAGATGATGGGGAAGCGGAAAACTCCAATTGCATCGTATTACATGAACCTTCTCCGTTGGAAGCCCATAATGGACGATCCAAAGATCTACCTCACCACACCGGCCGTTCAGATAATGCTAGCTCTCCGAGAAGCGCTTCTGGCAGTAAGGGAAGAAGGTCTAGAGAATCGTTGGAGAAGACACCGAATATTGGCAGAAGCTTTCCGTTCAGGCCTTGAAGCGCTTAATCTGAAGCCACTTCCGGATATGGAAAGTCGTGCGCCTACAGTAACTGCCTTCTATGTTCCGAAGGGAAAATCTTCGGAGATTCAAGACATCCTACGAACAAGGCATGGAATCCACGTTGCACTTGGGTTTGGCGAATTCAAGGATTATATGCTCCGAGTTGGGCACTTTGGCAACATCTCATCTGGCGACGTAGTCGCACTCTTGGGAGCTCTAGAAACGGTCATGAGCCGATATTCAGAGACAAAGACAGGCAGTGCCATTGAGGCTGCTTTGCCTCACCTAAATAACATCTAAATCTTTTCCAAGCACTCTATACCCAGCAAGTCGAGAGATTGTTTGAGCACGTTTTGAAAGGCATTCACCAACCCGATTCTGGAATCTCTCAAGTCGTCTTGCTCAACCTGAAGTACGCGATTCTTTTCGTAGAATCTGTTGAACGCTTCACAGAGTTCGAAGGAATAATGGGCGATCCATTTGGGCGCGAGCATTCTCACGGCTTTTTCGACATTTAAGTCAAACTTCGAAATCAATGTTATGAGCTCCACTTCCAACTCTGAATTGAGTAGCAAGCTGTCTATTCTTCCCCTTGAATCTGAAACTCGTTGCAAAATACTGCTTGCTCTAGCATACGTGTAAAGCATGTATGGCCCTGTCTCGCCTATGAGTTTCAAGGAATCCGTGAGATCGAAAGTAATGGTTTTGTCTAAATCTTGTTTCAATAGGCTGAATCTGACTGCCGAGATTGCTAGCTTCTCCGCCACTTTATCAAACCACGAATCATCCTTGGTGTCTTTGTTTCTCTTTCGTGTTTCATCCAACGCTGCAGACTTTACTGCGTCGAGTACATCATCCGCGTTGACATAGAGTCCCTTACGTCCTGACATGCGAACGCTTTCAATGTCACCTTCTTGTATTCCTTTCTTTGTTATCGAGGCAACTGTACTCGGAGAAAGCGTCATCAAAGCATATCCAAGATGAATGTATTTCTGCGAAAGGTCTTTGCCTGAAAGCTGCTCTAAAATGTGTAGTATCACTCGCTGAAGTCTAGATTGTTCCGACCCTATTGCAGTAATGCTTCTTTCCGCTCCCCAGGCTACTGGCGACTGTGCAATCCTCTCTTCAGATGCTCTGGTGCGCAAAAGCTCTCTTTGATCTGGTTGCAATGCAAACTCATCATAGGAGAACTTATCTTGGATTATCCCCATTTTTAGTGCAGCGAATGGTATGTCCTTTGCTATGTATGTAGCGGTGCCATCGCTCCTAACTAGGACCTTGTCCTCGCCTTCCTTCTCACCCTTTACCGTCACTATCCAACAACCCTTGAACTCACCATCGGTTTCAAGCTTTGCAATCTCTTGTTTCTTTAAAGCGTCGAAAACCTCTTGCCATAGTCTAGATTCGATGATATCCGATTCAAAGACGAGTAGATCATAAAATGCGTTAAACCTCCAACAGGTTTTCAGTTGTTCTGATAGAATTTTGTTCGTTATTTCGAATGCCAAAGGAAAGATCTCCTTGTCGCGGCCCTCAATAGCTCTCAAGACAGATGTTCGCTTCTGCGCAAGAGTCGAGTCAATTTCATACTTCTTGTTAACTGAAACGTAAATGTCATCACCCGCGTAGTGATCAAACTTCTTTCCATTGCTTTCCTTCGGGAAGCCCAGATATTTTATTCCAACTATGACATCCGCAACCTGAAGCCCGGAATCATCGATATAATTGAGTACCTTCACATTGTGATTAGTAAATCGAAATATCCGAGAAATCGAATCGCCGAGGGCCACATTCCTCAGATGACCTACATGGAGAGCCTTGTTTGGATTGACTGAGGTATGTTCTACCAGGACACTCGATGACTTTCCAATATCTAAGCTTCCATAGCTCAACTTTTGCGCAGCGTCAAGCACATCTTGAAAGAAGTTCTTTCGATTAAATTTAAAATTCAAAAATCCTGAAGGATGGCCTTCGACGCTTTCCACATACTTCATGCTGGTCAATTCCTTAGTGATCTCTTCCGCGATTTCGGAAACTATGTCAGCAGGTCTTTTTCTTGCAACCCGCGACAGCTGATAACCTGTCCTAAATGACAAATCGCCAAGCTCTCTGGAGGGAGGAACATCCCATTCCAATTGCTCCGGATATTCGTATTTGAGCGAATGACAGGCGGACCTTATCTTCTGTTCCGCTTCTGATACAAAGTTTCTGAAACTCATGTTCTTCTCATCATTCAACGTCCAAGTATTTTGACGATATGAGAGACCGCTTCGACGGTCCCGCTTCCAATCTCTTCCTTGCATACGTAATTTGCCTTGTCCTTTACCTCTTTTGATGCATTTGCGACCGCAGCGCTGTAGGCACACATCCTAAACATAGGCAAATCAGTCTCGCTATCGCCGATTACAGCAACTTCCTCGGGGGTTATGCCTAGAAATGTCAGTCCATCTCTGAGGCCAATTGATTTGTCAATTCCCCTCTTCGTCAAGTGGAGCGCAAATTTGCTATCGCTTATTGTCACAGGGATGTTGTTCTGATCTAACAGTTTCTGGCCTTCGTTGGGTTCGAAAGTCCGCAGCAGGACTACTTCCGTCAATCTGGCGCTGACAGGTTTAACTCGAACATCAAATTTCTTGCTCAGGAGATCGTATGCTTCCAATCCTTTGGTCTTGTCCCCAAAGATTTTCATGTCAGTGGGCGAAGTCATTACGACTCCTCCATTCTCGCATATAGATACTTTGGAACATCCGATGAACACTCCGAGGTAGTAAGTGTCCCATGGGCCTCTGCCTGAAGCCAGCAGTACATCGTAACCTAGTCTTCTTAACCATCGCATTGAGTGAACGGCTTCCAAGCTTAGCAACCCATCATAATCACAGATTGTACCGTCAATATCAAAGACAAATGCCCTTAATCTCATTGGCAACGCCACAGAGCTCTGGAAATCTGGTGCATAACCTTTACTCGAGCAACATTCAATAATCTTTTCACTGAAAGAACAAAAAGAAAATCATTTGCCTGGAGTTCGATCCACAACTATCATCAAGACCATAAACGCTCCCATAAGGTTTGTTTTCAATTGGTGCACCGACTATCAGGAAACCGATCCTGCGATCACTGGATCAAAGCGCAAGAGAGTCATCTTGGACAGATCAGAAGCGAGAGTTGTTTATGCAGCGCTCTTTGACGAGGAAGATGGAAGGACGCATGTCTCTGTGTATGATGTGAAGCTAAAGCCGCCAAGAAGCTGGCACTATGCTATTTTTGACCCCGACCGCGTTGGTACTGGAGACTACAAGTTGAAGCGCTTGTCAAGCAAGAGCACTGAGTTGAAAATCATTTTCAGAAACCGATACAAGAATCCTGCAAAGATGGAGAATGCTCAAGAGTACATGAAGAGATTAAATATTCTCTGGGACAAGTATATCCTAGCACTCGAAAAGGAATACTCTGCCCGATGTCATTGAAACGATAAACCTGGAATACCATTCATATTGTTCTTACCACAATAGATAAGCTGTGTTAAACCCGGGATATTCGTCTTTGCTCAGAATGTATCTTCAGAAACGCGTCCCCAGCCTACGAAAACTATTGCTTCCAGCAACACAATAATCGCAACCTGGTACAAAGGAAGCGGGCTGCCAGGCATGAGGTACCCAAAATAGGCACTTGCAAAGGCAGTAACGATGAAAGCAATGAGAACCTGATACATCCAACTGATCGAAGCTTTGTTAAACGATGGAACTGTGTTCATCTGCTAATCCTCTGGAAAGAACATAATTTACTATGTGATTACTTTTTCGGTCACTGGCGTTTGAGTTAGAGACATTCTTTTCAGTTGAAGGAAATCATACGAGAGAAAGATCGCTTCACAAACATTTATTTTAGATGGCGCTGTGAAGGTCATAGATGGGCCCGTAGCCTAGCATGGATGCGATGGACAGATCAGTCCTAAGCCAGAAAGCAGATTCTACCAAAGGTGGTATTTCTGACATGGATTAGGGCGTCAGCCTGCGGATCTAACACTGGCAATCATTCAAGTGCATAGACTTGTAGTCAAAGACTGAGAAGCAGTGAGCTGGAGATCGTGGGTTCAAATCCCACCGGGCCCGCTCAACAAACTCAACTCGCAAGCATATCAAACGGTGATGCCAGAACAGCAGTCCGCT
>DAHVAI010000402.1 GCA_027314685.1 Nitrososphaerota archaeon
TAAATGATAGAGTTGCAGAAGAGGCTGAAAGCACGTCTGACTATGCCGAGGAATTGGAGCAAATTGCGGCCCCTATTGAACTACCAAAGGAAACTTTGGAGTTTTTCAATGCTGACGAGCTGAGAGCAAGGGTATTTTACGAGAAATACGCCCTGAAGGACCTTGACGGGCGCGTGGTAGAGCAAACGCCAGTCGACATGTGGGCAAGGGTCGCTAGAGAGCTCGCTTCGGTCGAAACAACCGATGAAAAGAGGTCTGAATGGGCAAAGAAATTTTACTGGCTATTAGAGAATTTCAGATTCATTCCAGGAGGAAGAATAATGTTCGGAGCCGGTCAGCCGAGGCGTGCGACTCTCTTGAACTGTTACTATCTTCCGATAAAGAGCGACTCACTCGAAGACATTTTTGAATTTTGCAAGGAAGCAGGTAGGACTTACTCATATGGAGGAGGTGTTGGTACAGACATCTCAATTCTTAGACCCAAGGGGGCACCGGTGAACAACTCTGCCGTGGTTTCGACGGGTTCAGTTTCTTTCATGGAGCTGTTCTCGATTACAACCGGCACCATTGGCCAAGCAGGCAGACGCGGAGCGCTAATGATTACCATTCATGTCGATCATCCAGATGTGGTTGACTTCATCGATGTCAAACGTGACTTGAGTCGTGTCAACCATGCAAACATCAGCGTATGCATCACTGACAAGTTTATGCAGGCTGTCGAAAGGGATGACAACTTCGTACTTTCGTTTAGAAACGACAAAGCAGACTTAAAGCGGGTGGTCAAGGCAAGGGAACTCTGGGAGAAGCTGGTTCGTTCTGCTTGGGCTTCAGCAGAGCCCGGAATTATTTTCTGGGACAACGTGAAGAATGAATCACCGACTGAATACAATGGAATGGAAGTCCATGGATTCAACCCGTGCTCTGAGCAATGCCTCGAGGATTATGGTTGTTGCTGTCTTGGAAACATCAACCTCTCTGCGTTTGTAGTTGATGAATTCTCAGAAAGAGCGAGACTGGATTGGAGGAACCTTGAAAAGGCGCTACGATACGGAACGCGTTTCCTAGACAATGTCCTCGACTATAATTCTGACAAACACCCGCTCTCGCAGCAAAAGAAAGCTTCAATGTGGTCTAGGAGGATTGGTGTTGGTTTCACCGGATTAGCCGATATGCTGATCAAACTCAACATGAAGTATGATTCGGCTCAATCGGTCAAATTCATCGATCGTATGTTTGACCGAGTAAAGAACATCTGCTACGACGAGAGCTGTAACCTGGCATCAGAGAAGGGCCCTGCTCCCGCATTCGTAGCTGAAAAACATCTTTCGCGGCCTTTCATCCAGCGACTCGATAACCAGGTAAAACAAAAGATCTCTTCGCAAGGTGTCAGAAACTCTTGTGTCCTTACCGTACCACCAGTTGGTAGCGGTGCGATAATTGCCGGTACAACTTCTGGAATTGAGCCGATTTTCGCACTGAGTTACGTGCGGAAGTCAAAATCTCTGTCTGGAGGAGAGTTCAAAGTCTATCACCCTCTTGTCCAAGAGTACATGAAGCGATCTGGACTAAGAAACGAATCAGAACTTCCAGATATTTTT
Organism: Nitrososphaerota archaeon; assembly: GCA_027314685.1. The sequence continues at coordinate 1,599 of DAHVAI010000402.1, forward strand.
GTAACAGCCCATAACATCAAAGCAGAATTTAGGGTCCAGATGCAGGGCACGATCCAAAAGCACATAGACTCCAGCATTTCTAGCACTGTCAATATTCCAAAAGAAGCTAGCGTTCAGGATGTAAAGGACATTTACTTCCAAGCTTGGAGAGCAGGCTGCAAAGGCATAACGGTATACAGAGAAGGAGCTAGAGAAGGTATTCTACTCACCAATGAGGAAGCAGCAGCTCGAAAGGGCAACGTGAAGCAGCACAAATATGAAAGACCAAAGGTGCTCACAGGCACTACAATCAAGATGAAACTACCGCAAGGAAGCTTGTACGTCACCGCCAACAAGAATGGCGACGACATCATTAGGGAAACCTTTGTGACACTCGGCAAATCTGGCGGTGACGAAAAGGCCGATGCTGAGGCACTCGGAAG
>DAHVAI010000412.1 GCA_027314685.1 Nitrososphaerota archaeon
CGGAGCCGGCGGCATATTGGTTGAACTCTTGAAAGATATTTCAGTCCGTGTTACGCCATTGACAGACAATGATGCAAGAGACATGGTGAGCTCTCTAAAGACATCTCCTCTACTGAATGGATACCGTGGCGGACCAAAGTATGACAGAAAATCGCTTGAGGAGGTAGTTCTCAGGATCGGAGCACTCGTGGAAGATATCCGAGAGATTTCAGAGTTAGATTTGAACCCGCTGATTGTACTTCCAGAGGGCCAAGGTGTTCGAATAGTCGATGCTCGAGTAAGAGTAGCTGAGTCAAGGCCTCTCCTTCCAATTGGTGCAAGAAAAACGCTGTAAAGAACTGGATTCATACACAAGCGAACATTCAAGTCAATTTTGATCTATGAGTCATCAATCATATCGTGACTAGCGGATCTCGTCTAATGCTCCCAAGGTAAAGTATAGGTTTGTATCTCTTAAATCGCCAGTATCCATCCGCGGTGAAATCTCGAGATGCCATCGCGTCAACCACATTCGCGATGAAGAGATTGTGATCACCAGTTCGAATCCGCTTCACCACTTTGCAAACTGCAAAAGCTCGTGCTAGTTCGAGTATTGGTGTTCTTTGGAATACAAAGTAAGGTATGTTGTGTCGTTTCAGCTTATCATAATTCATGCCAGAATCCGATGGATTCCCCAACTCTAAGATTGTCTTACGTGAACTTTCAGGTTCGAAATTCATCCAGTTGATGGAGAATCGTAAGCTTTTTTGTATTACGCGGTTCGTTCTCGTTCCACTCCCTACGGCTACCGATATCATGGGAGGCGAATCGGATGCAGATGAACAGCTGTTAACTGGCATCGCCGCGACCTCATTTTGAAATTTTGAACAGATTACAACAGGTACTTGTGGATTGAACAGTCGATAGACTATTCTTGGCGTGACTCGTCCCAGGCTTTTCCGTTCGAACAGCTTCGTATTCAGAGAGAACTACACCGTGAATCTACAAGCTATCAGCGTGTAAATTTAGTCTTACTCTACGCAAAACAACTCCAAAAACCGAGTAAAAAGGCTCATTTTCAACGTAGAAATGATGGTCCACCAAATTCCTTTCCTCAGAGCATCCTGCGGGAACATGAGTCTCCAAGTATCTTCCACACTTTCGTATTCTAGGCCTCTTGCAACAACCGGAATACCTTCAGACGTCTCTAGTCAAGCCCGCCGCGCATGCTATTTCATCCACAATCGCGTAGGCTCTTCAAACTTCTCTATTCCAAACTATCTTTCGAACCAAAATAATGCGACACTGGTCTAATCCCCGAGTAACCAATCGAAATCTCGTGGGAACCATACATGTTTGTAAAGGAAATTTCAGAATTAGTTAGGACGACCGCCAAATGTAAATCTGTCAATCTTTCTAATTCGTTCTTTACTCTGGTTGCTGAAGCATTCGGATCTGAAGGAGGCAAAGATGCTGTATTTTGAGGATTGTTAGAATAATCGAGGCCCGCATCAGTGGCCCACATACACAATTATCAAACCTGAGAATACAAGACAGACCTCAAATTGAAAGACAGAATACACCGATATCTTAACTCAAGTGAGTTCGTTGAACACGAAAGACCATGATTTAAGAAACGTCAAAGTTGTTGGACGATTACGCTTTTTCGTAGAACGTCTCTTGCTGTAGCATATCCACTTATCAGAGCTTGCATGTTAAGAACCTCGAACTTCGCCTTTCTTCCTAGTAGGAATTGTCTGAATACTTTTTGGGCGACCGCTTGGTCGAATTCCTCCCCAGCGAACTGAAGATATGCTCCAAACATGACCGAATTAGTACTGATCTTCGTATCGCCGATTCCCTCCAATTCCAAATTCCTCAGGCTGTATGCAATGTCAGTTGCAGGAATTTTAAATACCTGCACATCTTCTCTAACAAACTCTTGCGAGATCAACGAGCTGTTCATCAAGAGCTTACCTCCCGGCTTCAGTAGTTTCGCGTAATCCATCGAAGCTGCATTCATCACGATTAAGTAATCAGGAGCTTCGACTATTGGCGAGTCTATGATTTCATCAGAAGTAGTAACATAACACTTGACTTTGCCACCTCTGCTCTCTGGGCCGTAAGATGGTGTGAATGCAACATGTTTTCCTTTCAAGAGCTCATAGTTGCAAAGATTGTTTCCTAGCTCAAGCACTCCTTGCCCGCCTTGACCGGCGACAATAATTTGTGTCTTCATGTTTGCTTCTCCAAACCAAATTTGTCTTTGAATAGTCTTGGAGGAAACACCTTTGCAAGAACCTCAACAGCATATCTCTTTGAATCGAGAATTGACATTTTCCAGTTAACGCTGCAAGTACTAATGAATTCGACAAAGGAAAAGCCACCCATCATTTGCACCTTGAACGAATTCCTGATAGCGTTAGCAGATTCCATGATTCCCCTCGAGCTGTAAAGATCAGATCTCTGCAATGGCATGATTGGCAACAGTATCCTCTTTACATATGCCGGGCGTTCGAGTCCAGCTAGCATTTTCGAAATGTCCATGGGTGGTCCAGTAGTTCGCAAATCACGACCATATGGAGTGGTGGCAGTCACCATACCCTCAGGAGTGGTTGGTGCCATTTGGCCTCCCGTCATGCCGTAAATGCCATTATTCACAAGGAAGACCGAAATAGGTTCCCCACGGTTGGCAGCGTAAATCAATTCCAGTAAGCCTATAGAAATACAATCACCATCACCCTGCACAGAGAAAGTGATCAAATCAGGGCGGACTCTCTTGAGTCCCGACATTACTGCAGGTGCTCTACCATGAGGGGCTTGTATCGAATCGACGTTTATGTACTCATGAGCGAGGGCACTACATCCAACAGATACTACCATCACTGTTTTTTCTCTTATACCGAGATCGTTCAAGGCATTTCCGATCAATCTAGTAATAATTCCATGTTCGCAACCAGGGCAATAATGAGTTGGTTTATCCGTCAGAGCAGGAATTCCGCCAAGCTTTGTCAGGTATTGAGATGCTGCCTCAGTTTCCAATTATCTTGCTAACCTCCTTCACAATTTCGTCAGATGTAGGAAGTAGTCCTCCAAATTTTCGCAGGAAATCCACTTTAGGTTGATTCACGGCGAGTTTCACATCATAGAGCATTTGTCCCATGTTTAGTTCAACGACCAAAACTCTTCTTCCGTTTGTAAGATCGCGAAGCTGTTCGCTTGGAAATGGCGAGAGTGTAGTAGGTCTAAACAAACCCACTTTACTCCCTCTCTCTCGGAGCTTGTTGATAGCTTCCAAACAGACCCTGGATACAATCCCGAATGACACAAGAACTACCTCTGCATCATCAAGTAAGTATGATTCGAATCTAGATTCTACCTTGTCGATTTGTTTGTACTTTGTCTCTAGATGCTCTAGGTGGTTGCTCTGATTTTCAAGTTCCATGTTTAGCGAAATTAATAGGTGTCTTTGGTTTCCAACTGCTCCAGTGGTTACCCAAGATGAATCGTATCGCTCTGTCGAAATCTTGGGAAAAACGATATCTTCTTTCAGTTCTCCTAAGAAAGCATCAGCCAGTATCACAACAGGATTCCTGTACTTGAACGTGAGAGAAAACCCCCATCCAGGAAATGTCGCCATTTCTTGCACAGAATTCGGCGCGATGACTATGTTACGATATCCGCCGTGACCTCCACCCTTAGTCGCTTGAAAATAATCGCTCTGCTCGGGTCCGAGATTCCCCAAACCAGGTCCCGATCTGTTTATGTCGACGATAAGCATAGGCAATTCCATACCTGCAGCGTAGGAGATACCCTCCTGCTTCAAGCTGAAACCAGGTCCTGAGGTTGCCATCATGACCTTTGCTCCAGTGGAAGCAGCACCTATCGCCATGTTGACAGCTTCTAGTTCACTCGCGGATTGAAGAAAGGCCTTGAACTCAGGAAATCTTGGTTTTCCATATTCTCTGGAAAGCGTCTCTGGGATCTCGCTCGAGGGGGTAATCGGATATCCAAAGAAAGCGTTCAGGCCGGCTTTAAGAGCACCCAATGCAAGCGCCTCATTTCCGCGCAAGAATTCTCGAGGTATCATGTCTTAAGACTCCTTACTTCTATCGCCGAGTCAGGGCATGTCCAATAACAAATGCCGCAAGCAGTACAATCACCCTTCTTGCCATGATAAGAGAAAGAAGCTGGATGGTACCCATTTCGATTAAGCGCTATCGATAGCGAAAGATTCTGTTGCGGACAGACTACTACACACAATTCACATCCCTTGCAGCGCTCTCGATCAATCAAGACAAGATTCTTGTTTTCACCACTCAACTTGGTAACCCAGTCAGCTATTATCATGCTCACGATTTAAGACGCGATGACGTTTCTCAACTTTGATAATGTGCCTTTATGAGATGATCTGATTTGCAAACTCTAAACTCAGAAAATGTCCCTCATTCTCAAACTTGGTAATCGTGTTCTCCATTTTTAAGGTTCGGAAGCGCATTAAGGCGCATTGGTAGAGGAATGTTCCCATTGGCAACTCAGAGGACACAGAAGAATGACAAAATAGACAAGATGTCTAGCGTCGGCCTTGCTGTTTGCTTTTTGGTCACCTACGCTACACTGTCCTCTGCGGTGGGTCTTCTTCTAGCCGCCTACATGGAAGGCTTTCTGATAGCAGATCTCGTATCATTTACAACGATTGGAATAGGATCCTATCTAGTGCTTCATTTGGCATTACCTGAACAAATGAGCCTAATTGACACGCGCCTGCTACACGAACTTGCAAAGAGAAATCTGATTGAATTCAAGTAATCTTCACCGTGTCGGTTCGCAATATCTTTCCTCACGAGATAGAGCGAATGCGCATCGATATGGAAATAAATCGAAACGGGTACTTATTGTCGGATTGCACGAAGGAGATCTTGAAGAAAGGTTTGTCTTTGCAGATTCCGATTACTCAGGAGGATGCGCAGGCACAACTTGCTCGTATTAATCTAGCGTAGTCCCGAATTAGCTCGGGTATCTATCAATTAACGACATGCTCCACAGATGACTCATCGGTCATTGTAATGCTCGTAACAGATACTGAAAAGGCAAATGAGATTGTAAAAACGCTTTCGGACGAATACTCCAGGAAAATAGTACTTGCGATTACCTCCAAATCGATGACCGCGGAGGAGATTTCAAAGGAAAAGGGGATTCCAACGAGTACCTGTTATAGAAGAATTCATTCGCTTCTTTCTCATGGCATGATAAAAGTGGATAAAACAATCATCAGCGACGATGGTAAGAAATTCATTTGTTATCTATCTTGCTTTAAGAACGCATCGATCAATCTAGAGGGTGATGAGCTGAAGGTTGATGTCATCGTTAGTGACTCTTCACGCAGACTAGACATATGGACTACAACGCGGGATCAGAATGTAGACCAAACAGTCAAATCTGCGCTGCAGGTCCCACTAGTCCACGCATAGATGAATTGAGTCTTTGAAGAAAGCCAAAAGCACTTCTCGCTAGGCACCGTGAATTTACGCGACGTTTATTCACAACGAGCAGTCTTTGCTACACTAGTCTATCGTTTCAAGGTTCACTCTTTGAATTACTGCGAGATCACAAAGTGATATTTGTCGGCCGCTACGCCAACTGTAATTCCTCAAGCTTCTTTGAATTGACGACGCCGTCATTCCAACCTCTTTGCAGATAGTATTCTTGGAGTAGCGGTTCTATATCGCACACTCTTCCTGCATGTCTTCCCACGTTGATTTGTTCCACGGTGAATTTTCGTGGTAGCGTATCCTTCTCAATCCCCGCGAAGTTGTCAAACCTTCGTTCTAGATTGAATATTCGTTCTCCGGTTCGCGCCAGATCATTCTCGTCCCAGCTCCAACCCGTGACAGAATTAATCGCGGCTAAATAATCGTCCAGGTCAAAGGCCATCGCAGAAAATGCACAAATCTGTAAAGAGTCAAAGACTGCAACTTGGTTTTGTTTTTGGATAACTTGCCTTGCTAGCTGTGTGGGATCTTCTGGTTCATTTTGAAGCAATGACTTCAATCCAGGAATCTTTCTGAAGGAATAAATTAGGTCAGGATACACCCAAATGTGGATGGAAGCCCCAGAGTTTTCCGTCGCGTTGAGCAAACCCCAAGCTGGCTCTACTCTCGGATCAGTATTCTGGATTGTGATCCCTTTTACACTCGTGCTCAAGTTATCGTCGCCAAGAGATTCAATCAAAGCATCGGCGCCTTCTGCAAGAATAGCTCCGTCGCCCTTTCTCTGCGCTATAAGTTCAACGAGTTTGATCATGCCCCCGGGATCATTCCAACGTAGTGCGATACTTTGGGGTTTTACCTTTCCCGATTGAATTCCTTCAGCGTATATTGCTAACAGATTCCCGGTTTCAATCGGATCTAGCCCCAATTCATAACACAAGAAATTAAGATATGCAACATCTTCGAGATTTTCCAAACCGCAGTTAGATCCCAGCGAGCTTATCTGTGCGTAGTCAGGGCCTTCGACGCGAAAATTCGTATACTTTGAAACATTCCCTGTCTCTCTCCTGCATTGGACGGGGCAGCTGTTGCAGGTCAATCGGTTTATGAGAATAGTCTCTGACATCTTCTTTCCGGTCAGGTTTAGATTGCCCTCGTAAGAGGGTGAAGAGGAATAGTTTTTGACAGGTAATGCTTCGTTTTGTATCAGAGGTTCTACCGCTAGAGGAGTTCCGTAGATGGAGAAAGAACCTGTGTCTCTGTTAAGCAAGGGAGAATTCTGTATCTTCTTGTTAAGCTTGACAAGCAATTCTCGAAACCTGTCTTTGTCGGCAACTGGAAGCCTTAACCCATAATCTGATGATATCGCAATTGCCTTTAGCTTCATACCACCCAAGAGACACCCAACCCCGTGTCTGACGCCACTTGCTCTCCCACTGTCATTGACCACGTTCGCGTAGCGCACCATGTTCTCGCCGGCAGGACCTATTGATAGCACTCTGACATCTCCGTGTTTTTCTCTAAGAGCATTCATTGTATCCGTGGCTCTTTTACCCCACAGCCAATCGCAATCAACTAGAGTAATCTCTCCCTTCTTCACAAGAATATACTTGGGTCTGGAAGACCTCCCACTAACAGTAAAACCATCAAATCCTGCAAGCTTCAAAGCTGTTCCCGCGTAACCTCCAGTATTAGTGTAGGCTATCGTGTTTGTCAGAGGCGAATGAAACACAAACGTTAACCTGTTTGCAAGTGGTATGCCAGTTCCGGTGAGAGGTCCTACGAAAACGCCAAATCGATCCCTACTTTCCTGCCTTTCCTCCCAGAGGTATTTTGAGCCGAGGCCTCGTCCGCCGACGAATTTGGAGATATCTTCTTCGTCGCAGAGATCGAATGATATCTTTTGGTTTGCAAGATCGATTCGCGCGATCTTGTTGTTGTAGCCACCGAGCGTCGAAATCAGTTCCTCTAAAATTAATACGAGTTTAGAATAATCAAAGATTGTGAGAATTGCTCTTAGAAAGGATCAGTGTCTAGGGTTCGGTCGGAACGACCAGAACTTTGAATTTTCTATGATTCGGCGCGCAACACTTCCAAGAGATCTGATCCTTTCTACTCCGTGTAGACCTCTGAGGCCCAATATGATGAGCATTGGTTCTTCTACTTTAGCAATTTCCAAAATTCGATCTGCCGGATTTCCAGTTTCTACGAGAGTTTTGCACGATATCTTGGATTCGGCTAACTTTGATCGAATCTTTGACAAAATGTCGTTTCCTATTTCCTGTAGATAGGCTGCGTAAGCGTCACGGTAGTTCTCAACCTTCTCATAGTCCTTAAACCGCTCAGGTTCCTCAGCTGGCGCTTTGATAACATTAGCCAAGATTATTTCAGA
>DAHVAI010000421.1 GCA_027314685.1 Nitrososphaerota archaeon
TTCGTGTTCAAAGACTCCATGACTATCGCGATCTTCTGCTCGATTGTCCATCTGCTCCTGTACGGCATGCTCTACAGTTCTCCTCCGCTCTGTCCCAAGTATGAAGCTTGGGGTGTTCTCCTTGTAGAGGGGGCCGCACCAGGAAGTCATTGTATGCGGTAGAAATACTAGTGAGAAAGAAAGAGAAATTTGGCAGTATGGACACGTTGCTTATGTTAAAGACACTGAAGGCAATGTGCTTGGACTCTGGCAATCTCTCAGAACCACAAGGTGAGACGGTCTATTCAGTTCAGAATCTGATATTTTGTCGGATGAAGACAGGACCACAATCACCTTCATAAACCCGCCACAAAGCACCATCTAAACAGATTGATAGCAACTCTAAACGATGTAATTAGGGCAGCTGGTATAATGAAAACTGTAAGACGATCCGGCTGGGTCAAGAAAGCAGGTATCGAGAATGCAGAATCGGTCGCTGACCACAGTTACAGGATGGCCTTGGTGGGTGTAATCTTCGGAACTGATTTAGAGCTCGACGCCTGCAAGATTGCACGCATGTGCTTGATTCATGATCTTGCCGAGAGTCAAATAGGCGATTTGATGCCAGAAGAAAAGAAAAACGAGCTCGATCATCGAAGAAGGGAAGATGCATCAATAAAAAAGATACTCGCGCGCTTACCGATCAAATCTCGCAGAGTTTTGAACGCTGATTGGAAGGAATTGATCGGTTCAAAATCCGAGGAAGCTAAATTGGTATGGCAGCTAGACAAACTTGAGATGGGACTACAGATGAAAGACTATATCGCCTCAGGATACTCATCCGAGCGATTGAGGCAGCTTGACCCATCCAGTCTCCTCGCTGAAAAGATGAAACCCATCCTCCAACGATACCGCTAGCGCGGATAATGGCTTCATCGAAGCAAAATAGCTTACTCTTTGTCGATGAATTCGTTGGCGTTGGGCGGTTCTGGTGACAAGCCCTTCCTTTTTCGAATATCTTTCACGATAGTAAATAGCATCGAATTTGGAACCGGTTGCCATGCCTTAAAGTATGTGTTCCACATAGCTTTACCCGCCGTGGCGCCCCGCATTGCTTCAGACAAATCGAAAGTCTCAGACGTAGGAATCTCACCCTGAATTATCGTGATGACCTCCTTCTGCTCTACATTGAGCATCTTTCCCCTCTTTCCTGAGATGATACCCGCGATCGACCCTATCTGTTCGGCAGGACACTTTATCTCAATGCCTAGTATTGGCTCAAGTAAGGTAGGCTCTGCTGATAGAGCCGCCCCCAAGATAGCCCGTCTAGTTGCAGGCATCAACTGAGCGTACGTTCTATGTGCAGGGTCTTCGTGCGGAACATAGTGTGTGAGAACCACC
>DAHVAI010000439.1 GCA_027314685.1 Nitrososphaerota archaeon
TTCGCCTATTCTTCCTAGTGCGTGGCCCTTGCTTTGATCTCCGACTCCGGAATTTTCAAGCATGAACTTTTCTAGAAGCGGAGTTCGTATTGCACCGGGCAGGATACAATTTACTCTGATGCCATCCTTGGCAAAATCGAGCGCCATCGACTTTGTGAGAGCTATGATGCCCCCCTTGGAGGCAATGTATGCTGCCTCGTTGTATATCGCGAGTATTCCATCAACGCTTGAGGTGCACACAATAGATCCTTTCCCCACTTTCCTCATTTCTGGAATCGAGAATTTTGACATCAGATACATTCCCTTTAGGTTAATGTCTAGAACTCTGTCCCACAAATCTTCACTCGTATCGACGACTGTTCCGATAGGATTTATTCCAGCGTTGTTGTAAAGACAATTTAGTTTTCCAAACTTGTTTACGGCAGCTACGACGCACTCTTGAGCATCATTTGAGCTTGAAACATCAGTCTTCACAAAATACGCCGCTCCAGCACTGATTCTGTCAGCCTTCTTTACAGTGTCAATCCCGCCGCTTTCATCAACATCGGCCACTACAACTTTGGCTCCATTGCTAACAAAGAGAAGTGTGGCCGCCCTGCCAATACCGGAGGCAGCTCCTGTAACTATTACGACCTTGTCTTTCAAAGGAAGGCTCTGGACTTGCATGCGAATCGGGTCGGTGAGAAGCCTAATAATGATTCTCGATTTCTATCAGACGGATTTAACCCACTAATCATTTTTGAAAAGGGGTTTTTTCTGTTAGCGATGAGTTTTGCTGGGGCCATGGATCTTGGAGTGTTTTCAAATTGAACTAGGGATACGCGTTTGCTGTTATCCCATTTTTTCTTGCAAGGAGCTCTCGCACCCTTGATTTCTCCTTGAAAAGTCTTCGTAGTTCGGTTGCTACGTTAACTTCGTCGCCATCCTGCATGCAGACGGGGCTCACGAAGAGCGTTTCGCTACGAAACTTTTCCCAATAACCAATGTCTAGTACTATGGGTTGTTCAAGCGACTTTAGAGCGGTTACGACCTCTCTTGCACTAAATCCAAGAGCGCTCTCATCCAAGTGAATTTCAAGGTGTGGGACCTTGCTCAGGTCGAGCTTCTCGGGCACCATTCTTAGCTCAACAAACGGTATTTGGTCTAACTCACTCTGTATGCGTGTTAGTCTTTTCTCCCACTCGGAATATCTTGTCTTTGGATCAATCTGAGAGTAAATCTCGAGTGCCGTAACTAGCCCAACAATCTGTTCCTTGCTTACTTTCATTGTGCGACCGATGCCATGCATGTGCGGAGCTGCGTTTGCCGCGCATGCCTTTACTAGATCCTCTTTGCCGCAAACTATGCCAGTGTCGTTTGGGCCCTGAATGTTCTTTCCACCACTTATGACGACCAAGCTTGCACCGTCCCTTATGAATTGAGAAAAGTTTGACAAGGAAGGCAAAACATCATTACAACCGTCAACAATCAGCGGGAGAGAATGTTTCTTTGCAATGTCTGCTACTTGATCAAATCCAATCAGACCGGGCCTCGCGGTCGCTATTGTGAAATGAGCTATTGCTGCTGTCTTGTTTGTTAGAGCGGATTCCAATTCCCAAGAATGAGTAAGATAAGGAATTCCAACGCTGATGAGTTTGGCTCCTGAAACTCTCAAGCATCTATCATACGTGTTTCGATGACCGTCTTGAACAACAATCTCGTTTTTCTGGAAGCCTGAAGTCTCGGGTAGAGCTTCAATTTTAGATCTATCCATTCCGGTCATGCAAGCGGCAGCGGAAAGAGCGAGGCCAGCTGCTGCCCCAGTAGTGATCATTGCAGACTCGACGCCGAGCAAATCTGCTACTATGCGGCCGGACTTTTCCATTAGCTCGTCCATGTCTACGAAAGAGTGCGACATCTGTTCCATGGCAGCAGTCACGCGACTGTCGAGAACTGAACCTCCGAGTATTGTTGCGGGGCCATATGCGTTTACGATTCGTCTTACATTGAATTTTTCAAGTATCATAGAATCGACCATGTCTACTAATACAATTGTTCATTGCAATGATTAATTTAGAAAAATGTTTGTCGAGCTAGCAAGAGAAAAAGTTGGATATGAGATCTGCACCATTTGCTTTTGCAAGAGATTAATGTTGTAACAACAACATGAATGTGGAAAAAGCATTCTAAATGGGCAATAGAGTTATAAGAGGCTAGGAGGTTTCAGGGGCACATGCTCTCAAGAAAATCTAGATTCAAACATGCGCTGGCGAGAACAGCCATGATTGGAATCGTCGTAGTAATAATCGTTATAGTCGCAGTGGGAGGCTACTATGCTTCAACACTCGGGGCTAAATCGGTTGCAACGACATCGTCAAGTACTTCACAATCATCAACGACATCGCAATCATCCAGCTCGTCATCCATCTTCACGTCTCAGAGCTCTTCGTCTAGTTCTTCTAGCACTAGCTCGACTGGAACTGGAGGATTCGTCAACACACTCACGATCGACAGTTGGGCATGGCCTATTGATGACCTAAATCAGCTCTACTCTCTAGGTGAGCTTCCATGGCCAAACTGGCTGACAGACACTGTGTACCAATCTCTCGTAACGGTCAATCAAACTGCAGAGTTTAACACAGGAGTGATCCAATATCAACCGGGCCTTGCAACTGGCTGGAACGTTTCATCCGATGGAACAACGTACACATTCAACCTAAGACAAGGAGTTACGTTCTCTAATGGAGATCCGTTCAATGCGTACCAAGTATGGCTTGAGGAGTATGGTTTCTACTATCTATCAGGCAACAGCTCAACATGGATGGAGTCGTACAACTTCTTCAACATGTCTAACGTAAACTTCGGTCCAGCGACCATCTCAATGATCAACCAAACCGGTGGCATTGCTAATCCTTCACAGCAGGCGATAAGCGTGATGCAAAACTCGGCTTGGCCGATTTATGTGACCGGACCATACACCATCGTGTTTAGGCTACAGACGCCGTTTGCTTACTTCCCTGGAGCGCTTGTAGTGTACGATGGACTAATCTATGACGCGCAGTGGCTGCTCGACAACGGAGGTTTTGGGACTCCAACACAGTTTAACTCGTACTTTAACCAGCATCCAATACCTGGTACTGGTCCATACGTTGTTAACCAAGTGCAGGAGAACAACTTTGTTAGTTTCACACAAAACCCAACATACTGGGGGAAGAATCTAACTGCAGCTCAAATCGCAGTTCAACCACTCTTTGACCCAGGCCACGCAAAGAACGTCGTAGTCTACTACAAGGCAAGTGATCTCTCGAGATTCACAGATCTTTCCACGGGAGCGGCGCAGATAGCGGCCATTGGACCAACACAATGGAACCTCGTTACGAACAGTCCCAACACGTATGCGTACCTAACTAGTCCGCCTTGGGGTGGAGAAGTGTCTCTAATGGCACTGAACACCAACATGTTCCCAACAAACATCACACTCGTACGCCAAGCTATAGTTCATGCGATAAACTACACAGACCTATACCAGAAGGCTTTCCTCGGTCAAATGTCGCCCTATGTCGGACCCGAGTATCCTGCTTGGAGCCAGTTCTACAACCTAGGCAACTTTAGCGGATACCAGTTCAATCTAAAGACGGCAGAAAATGATCTTGCGGCGGCAGGATTTGCCAACGGAACTGGGCTACCCACGTTCACAATGAGGACGGTTTCGAGCTGTCTGCAGTGCAGCAATGCTGCGCAGGTAGTACAAGCTGACCTTGCTGCAATTGGAATCACTGTCAACATCGAAGTGCTGTCGTCAAATGACTACTACTCTCCGTATGGAACCTACCAGACAAACGTAGCTAACGCAAACCAAATGGGGCAGTTGTCATTCATAGATGGTGGAGGTATGTGGGGACCAGCGACTCTAACACCTGCAGACTATTGGGTCACATTCGTCAACAACCAATCACTATGGGGCGATTGGGCAGGATACGCCAACCCAACAGTGCAGGCTTGTGTGAATGCGTTCACGCAGACAACGAACGTAACCTTCATCCAGAACCTATGCACAGCAGCTCAACAAAAGATCAATCAAGACGCGCCGTATGCTTGGATTGGAACGACCCATCTTTGGTTACCTGAAGGTGGATCACTAGTGTGGAAGAAGAGCGTCGTTAGCGGCTTCCTCGTAGACCCAGTCTGGGACGGTCAGTCAACAGAACCAATATTCAACACAGTCACTTTCGTCTCGGGTAGCTAGACCTACGAGTACCGAGTAAACCTCGGTACATCCCTTCCTTTTTTATTTTCACATGACTAGCGTGAGCTGAAGGTTCCTAGAAATGAGGAGCGCGAGAGTACCAATCAGAGTCTCTACTCTTGACGCCCAGTGAAAGCTTTGACTTGTTAGCAGAGTTAGCTTCTCTTCCCCTAACTTCGGATTCATAGAGTTGCGAGAACCTTTCCATCTTATCTTCGTCGAGTTCTACTCCAATCCCATGGCCTTCGGGTACATCTATGCAGCCCTGATTGAACACTAGTTTTTCCTTCGTCACGTCGTCGGTCAGGGCGTAATAGTTTGTTTGATTTGCGTGCATGAAGGAAGCTGACGAAGCAATTAGGTGACAATAAGCGGAGGTAGTGATTCCAAGATCAGAGAAGCTGTGTATGACAGACGACATCCCATCTGCCTCTGCCATTCCAGCTGCGATTCGAGCACCCATGAAACCGGCGTCAAATCTTGGGTCGAGTTGGATTGCGTCTGCGGCACCATATTTTATCACTTTGAGTGAATCGTAAAAAGTCCAGGAAGATTCGTGGGATAGTATGGGAGTATCAACGGCCTCTCGCACGCGCTTTAGTGCATCAAGGCTGTACATCAACACTGGCTGCTCTACGAATTCTAGGTCGTACTTTTCCAGTTTCTTAATCATGCGAATTGCTGTTGATGTCGACCAAGCTTGGTTTGCATCAACTCTTATTTTCACGTCTGGTCCAACTGCTTCGCGCATCGATTTTACTGCTTTGATGTCCCAATCGGGGTCTATCCCAATTTTCGTGTATATCGTTGTAAAGCCGTCGCTCACAAATTTCTTTGACTCTTCCATCATGGCGTTATATTCGCCCCCGGCAACCCAACCCCAGAAAGGAATATTCTTTCGTATTGCACCGCCCCAAAGCTTGTACAAGGGTTTCTTGGAGTATTTTCCCATCAGGTCCCACAGCGCC
>DAHVAI010000441.1 GCA_027314685.1 Nitrososphaerota archaeon
ACTCTTACAGGCGACTGGTACCTGGTTTTGAAGCACCTGTGTACATAGCTTGGAGCCGGCAGAACAGATCAGCAAACATCAGGATTCCTGTGAACATGAAGGGCGCCAAATACGCTTCTAGAAAGAGGCTCGAGTACAGGACGCCCGATCCTTCGGCAAATCCATACTTCGTTGAGTCTGCAATGCTGGCTGCGGGTCTTGATGGAATAAAGAAAAAGGCCGACATTGGAAATCCGGTCGACGAGAACATTTACAAACTCTCGCCCGAGCGTAGAAGAGCACTCGGTGTGAAGGAATTGCCGAAAGCACTAAACGAGGCCCTTGACGCACTAGAATCCGACCACGACTTTCTCTCACCCATATTCCCAAAAGATGTCGTAGAAGCCATCATTGAGAACGGAAGGAACGAATATAACGAGGTTTCGAGGAGACCTCATCCGTACGAATACTATCTATACTTCGATATCTAATTGGCAAGACACGTTCACCAATCTTATTGGTGAACTTCCTATTCTTTAACTCTGTTATCTGGCCGGTGTTCAGCTGACTAGCCGGTCTCGCTGTTTAGATCGACTAAGTGATATATTTGATCAAATCATCTCTTCATTCCTGCGTATGTGCCGTTTCGAATTGTTCTGAGCGTTCAGAGTTTGAGACTACGAGTTCTGATCTATTCTTACGAGAGAGAAAGCTCTGGTACCTACGAACAATCTGATCCTAGCTGTAAGGGCCGAGCAGAGCTCGAAACAAGCTCAACCCATCAAAGACAACATGCTCTTGCTTTCCACGATACATTTCTTCTTTCCCTTAAAGATTCAAGCGGTCCTTTAGAGAAGCTCTGGCGGAGTCTAGCCTTCATTATAGCCGCCACATCTAATTACTGTATGTTGAAGAATAGACTGCCAGCGATGAGCGCAATTCATTGACATGTTGATCACGTTTCACGATGCCGCGTTGGGCTTTGACTTGCTACACATCTAACTATCTCTCTCAGTACTTCTGAACTGCCTGACTTGCCTTTGATAGACTTCCAGCAGTTCTTGAATAGTAGTCGCATCTTCTGGTGATTTGTCATCCCTAATTTTCCCAGTGAATTTAGGAAACCGCAAAGCAAAGCCGCTGTCTTTGCGTACAAGATCTAGACCTGCTGTGTATATCGGGCTGAGAGTGATTTCTGATGCGATAATCTCAACAACAATCTTGGGCTCAAACCATGCTTCAGACTCCACTCTTGCTTCGACTCGTGGGCTCTTTACATCCAGCTTGTGCTCGTCAAGGATCTTGCTAATCTTTTCAAGGTCCTCATCAGTGAATCCGGTGCCCACCTTTGTGGTCGTTCTGAAAATGTCTTCACTGAGGTCGTATGCGGCAAGGAGAAATGCTCCGTAAACTCCGGCTCGCCTCCCCATACCGTGGTTTGCTCCAACGATCACGAGGTCTAGAGTGTCTCTGATATTCGGTCTGTACTCCGGTTTCAGTTTGATCCAGACGTATTCTCTGGCGCCGGCGCGGTACGCGCTCTTTGGATCTTTCACAACCAAACCTTCGCACCCGATTGAAAGAGACTCCTCCATCAAGGAATCAATTTCGATGGCCTTCCTAACTCGCTTTGCCGGAACCAGCATTACCTTCTCATTGTCCTTGATACGGGCGTGAGCATCTTCGAGTGTCTTTCTCCTCTCAGAATATGGCTCGTCAAGCTTAGATTCTCCGTCAAACAGCAGGACATCGAACAGGTTAACCACCACTGGATAGTCCTTCATTGCTTTCTCTAGATCATACTTTCTTCTCCGGTGCATCAACTCCTGGAACGGCAAGTATCTTCCATGTTTATCGATAGCTACTACTTCTCCTTCTACTATGAAATCTCGGGCAGGTAGTGTCTTCAGTGCTTCCGCTACATCGCGATATTGGTCCGTTATCTGTTCGAGACGCCTTGAGAAGATTGTAATCTTTCCGTCTTTGGTTTTGTGGATCTGCGCGCGCTCGCCGTCAAGCTTGTACTCGGCAGAGGCGTCAAAGTTCATTTTCTCGATTATCTGTTCGGCGCTTTCCATTCTTTCAGCGAGCATCGGCCTTACTGGTTTTCCAGCAGTCACTTTGATTTTCTGTACTGCTTTGATCCCTCCGTTTGCCAGAAGATCTGCGACATAACCTAGGTCGCTCGTAAGGTTATACGAATTTTCAAGAATCTCGCGATTTTTCTTATTCTCAGTAAAAGCAACAGCCAACGCGTCCAAGACGGTAAAGTCTGCAACGCCCAAACGCAAGCTGCCAGTCAAGAATCGAATCAAATACTTTGCTTCAAGATGTGAAGCAGAATTTAGAAGCATTGATAGCCTGCTCATGCGAACACTTGACGAGCCCTTTCCTGACGTCGAGGCAATTTCCTCGAATGTTGAGTATACATCTTCAACCGTAAGGTTCCCAGAAGAGAACAGTGTCGGAGCCTTGCGATCTGACAGCCGCTCCGCAACTGTTCCAAGATCTCCAGTTTTTCTACTTAGCTCAAGGATCTTCTCAGGAGTGGTACTGTAAGCCATCTCTATTGCTTTGGCTGCTGTCTTCTCGCCCATTCCGATGTTCACCGGGATAAAGTCAGGGTATAGTTTGCCCTGGATCAGATATGAGACTCTTGAAATGAGCGATTTTGGGGTCTTTCTCAGTAGCTCGACAAGTATCGAGGTTAGTTCAGTTCTCGAAGATGTCTTTGTCATTTTTTCAAATGCTTCAGCTAGAACTTCGAAATCCAAAATGATGTA
>DAHVAI010000445.1 GCA_027314685.1 Nitrososphaerota archaeon
ACTCTGGCGTGCAAAACAAATTAAAAGGGACGTCCACGCCTAGTGGGTTTATCGGTTGAAGGTCTTAAGGTATGAAGTATCCTCTGCGAAACATCGTTTCTGAGAAAATAAGGCAGGACGAAAATACTACAGACAAGGAACTGCTCGCAGAACTTCAGAGAGAGGGTGAAGACGTCTCGATGCGCGACCTAAACAAAGTGTTGATGCAGCTTGAGATACTGGGAATCATAACGTTGCGCTGGCAATCTAAAGACACTCGCCGCATAGAGCTGGTAAAAGGACAGACTCTCCAGAGAATGCCCGGCGAATAGCGGAATGGGTGTAAACCTCCGCAGCATAGCAGAGCCAAAGAAAATCGATCTGGAAGATCTTCGCGGCAAGAAGATAGCAATCGACGCATTCAACACTCTGTACCAATTTCTCTCGATTATTCGAGGAATGACCGGAGATCTCTTGCGAGACAACAAGGGCCGTGTAACCAGTCATCTGAGCGGCTTGTTCTACAGGAACATGAACCTTCTTGAAACCGGGATCGAAATGATCTATATTTTTGATGGGACGCCTCCGAAGCTCAAGAACTTGGAAATCGAAAGAAGAAGAGCGATCAAGGTCCAGGCAGGACTTATGTATAAAGAAGCGCTTGAGAAGAAGGATTACGTCTCTGCAAAGAAGTACGCGTCTGCAACCGCGTATCTAGACAATCAGATGATTGAAGAATCAAAAAAGCTACTTGATTTGATGGGGATTCCTTGGCTTCAAGCTCCTTCTGAAGGAGAGGCTACTGCCGCTTACCTGAATGCAACAGGTGTTGTTGACTACGCAGCTAGCCAGGATTATGACAGTCTATTGTTCGGGGCGAACAGGCTCGTCAGGAACGTCACGATATCAGGAAAGAGAAAGCTCCCGAACAGGAGCATCAGGGTTGACGTGATACCGGAAGCTGTTGCACTTTCGGACGTCCTGTCTGAGAATGGCATCACACGAGAGCAACTCATAGATATTGGCATCTTGCTGGGAACTGATTTCAACCCTGATGGCTTTGCAGGCATCGGCCCAGCAACTGCCCTCAAATTCATAAAGAAGTATTCGAAGATCGAAGATATCCCAGATCTAAAAGGCAAGATTGACTTTGATCCGAACGAGATCAGAGAGATATTCCTTCACCCTCAAATCTCGACTAAGGAGGTATCGCTCGAATCAAAGTCGCCAGAAAAGGATGCCCTTTCCCAATTTCTGATAGTTGATCACGACTTTTCAAAGGAAAGGATTGGCGCTGCGTTAGAACGCCTTGATGCGCAAAAGCAAAAAGCAAGCCAATCGCTTGAGAGATGGCTCGCCTAGAGTGCAATGTGATGCCCGAATTCTTTGATGCTCGGAGACTCGCTGAGTCTAGATTTAATTTAATCGAAGATTTGAAGAGGCAAGGATTACTAAAATCACAAATCGTGGAAGAGTCTCTTAATGCAATTCCTAGAGAGGAATTCCTCTGGCACGGGACACCCAACTTCCTTGCCTATGAAGACGAACCACTAAATCTAGGAGACACCGGGCAGACAATTTCGGCACCACACATGGTCGTAATCATGCTTGAAGAACTTGGGCTCGCCTCGGGAATGAGAGTTCTTGAAGTTGGTAGCGGATCTGGATACAACGCTGCGCTCTTG
>DAHVAI010000104.1 GCA_027314685.1 Nitrososphaerota archaeon
TATTGCTAATCATATTCTCAGACGAACATTCTCAGCCAACGCAAATCTCTCATACAGGCTGAAGGTTTTGCTTGAACCTGAATAAAGCAACTCAAAGTCATATATGCCGTATTTGGACGAGCAAAATCCACGAGAGTACGCACTCCGATCGAGTCTGGTAAAACGGCAAGAGAATAGTTTGGAAAGCACCAAGTCAAACCTAAGAGTACTGAAGGGCATATTCCTAAAGGAACTAAAGTATTTCGTACGTAGTCCTGGTCGCCTGATCCTGATGTTTGTCTTGCCATATCTTCTTACCATTGCAGTCGAGGCCGTTGGCAAATTTATGGGAGGAGCACGTTCAGCGGCAAGTTTTGCTCAGACGACAGGAACGTCCAATGTCTTTGAGTATCAAGTGCTTGGAGCCTCCATGTGGATCGTCAGCTGGATGACTCTTGATCGAATTGGGACGACCCTACGAGACGAGAGAATTGCAGGGACGTTAGAGCAATCCTACCTAGCACCCATAAATCGATTCTTGATTCTCGCAGGCATGAGCCTCGTTCTTTTCATCACAAATACAATTGCTTTCTTCGGAGTTGTAGTCCTATCGATAGTTTCAGTAGATGGATCTGCCGCAATAGGCTTAGGGCCAGCTTTTCTAGTCCTCGCTTTTAGCACGCTCCCCCTTTTCGGAATCAGTTTCGTAATAGCAGGAGTAATGGTACGCTTCAAGGAACCAGGAGGGTTCATCTCGATAGTAAACTTGCTTATGGCAATTCTAATGGGAGTTTACTATCCGGTTTCAATTCTCCCTTCATGGGCGCAGTTAGCCTCGAAATTCTTACCTCAAACATGGGCATTGCAAGCCATGCGAATGATACTCCTTTCGAAAATTTCGCTTTCAGTTCTATTGCCGAATTATGTTGCACTAGCTGTAATGGCTGTTGTTTACCCAATAATTGGATATTCTGTTTTCAAGTTGTACTTAGACAAGGCGGCTGTTTCAGGTGACCTTTCAAAATTCTAAGATAATCTCTAGACTCTTAGATGAGTTTAGGGGTTCATTCACAAAGGATATCAGAATTTACTTTACTTATCCTACCGCGGTAATCGGAGATGCAATTTCAATTCCGCTCTGGTTTGTGCTATTTGTGTTGGCAGGAATCACCTTCGACGCATCCGCCTTTACTACCAAAGCAACTTTCCAACACGCCGTTAGTTTCTTTTTCTGGGGATTTGTATTCATCACACTTCTTAGTACAAACCTGTCCGGGCTAGCGCAATATCTTACCTCCGAACAAGCTATAGGAGTACTCGAACAGATCTTTCTCACTCCTGCAAGCAGGGTTGCCATAGTTGCAGGTAGGTGGGCAAGAGTGATGGTCACAGATCTCATAGTGCTTGCGACTACAACATTGTTCTTGTTTGCGGTCCTGAGAACTCCTTTGATAGTTGAAAATCCAATCTCTGTATTCTTGTTGCTAGCTACTCTTGAATTTGGTTTGCTAGGTGCAGGCATGATTCTCGCTGGACTGTCCCTTCGAATAAAGAGCATTGCTTCGTACGCAAATTATGCTTGGCTAGCCGTCATGATTCTCTGTGGAGTGTTCTATCCTCCATCGTCCTTGCCACAGCCATTGGAGACGATCTCTTTGCTTTTACCGCCAACTTACTTTGCTGATTTGATAAAGCATTTTGCCGTAGGAACCAAGACGATAATTCCGGTACCTTTTGAGCTCGGACTCGACATATTTTTTGCTTTGATTTTTCTCATTGCGGGTCTGTTTGTATTCTTTCGAATGGAAAGACTAGCAAAGCGCCAAGGGACTCTAGCTTTTACTTGACTTTTTGAGGTAGTTTGACTGCCCTAGGGCGAAGATTCCTAGTATGACAAGTTGATGTGAATTTCGTGCAAGAGATTGCCGCAGCCATTGAAAGATAAACGCGCTTCAATGGAGCTTTTTACGAATAACCTTATGCGTATAGGTGTTCGGCCGAAAGAAGAGAAGGTCAAGTTTCCTAGCAAGAAAAGCAGGTAACTTTCGCGATCAGGGATACGCCCGACAGGACACGTACGAATCGGGTGGTAAGGAAAAATTGGTTAAAGTGAAGAATTTCAGGCATGCTGCGCGGCCACTGCGTGGAAGAAGTCAAGGTAAGTCTTCATTGCAGCAGTCCTATCTGTCTGAAATTTCACGAGACCAGACGTGAACCATTCTTGCATGTATGCCAAGAGTTTTCCGTCTTTGCTTTTGGTCCAACCCTCTTGATATTGTTTCAAGAATTTCTCGTTATACTTTTTCTTTCTTAGCGCATCGTGAACGACCTTGGCGGCTAGCTTGGCAGCGCGCATCGCGTATTCATTTCCACCGCCAGAAAATGGTTCAACCATACCTGCAGCGTCGCCCACAAAGAGCATTCGATCGGAATAGATTTTTGGTGCCGGTTCAGCGGGTATAATTGCAGCCTGTAACCTGATAACCTTCCTACCTGCTAGTTTCTTTGGAACATCGCTGTGTTCCTTTACAAAGTAGTCCAGTCTCTCACGCATTCCAGCACCCTTGCTCGCTCCTTCGATCGAGAATAGGCTAC
>DAHVAI010000453.1 GCA_027314685.1 Nitrososphaerota archaeon
ATTCCATACTGGATTATCATAGCAAGCGGGCTAATTGCTGGTGGATATGTATTGTTAGCCTACTTTCTGGATATCCAGGCGTTTTGCAAGAAGATACATGGGTCGTTCGGTGATTTCTTTCGGCCGAAAATTGTCTGGCAGGCGCTGGGTGATGTCATGAAGCACACCTACTTCAAGGGAGGTGGAACGGGATGTAGCTACCCACGCGAGAAAGGTAACTACTCTTTTCTGACCTTCCATGTCATGGTATTCTACGGATTCTTGCTTGCCATTGTTTCAACAGTATCAGCGAGTGTATACCAAGATGTTCTAGGTATACTACCTCCTTACGGAATTCTTTCGTTGCCGGTGATTTTTGGGACAATTGGAGGGGCACTAATGATAATCGGCGCCAGCGCATTGCTGTTCTTAAACGCAAAGAGCGACAATGCACCTTCGCTTACAAAGATGCTGAATCTTGATACTGTCTTCCTCATTACACTCGACCTTGTTTCGTTCACAGGATTTCTCACATTGCTGCTAAGAATGGATTCAGCAATGGGTACCATCTTTCTAATTCACTTGGCATTAGTACTGACTCTGTTCCTGACAGCACCATACGGAAAATTCGTCCACTTCATCTACAGGTTTGCAGCGTTGGAAAACGACAGGTTCGAAATGTTATCAAAATCGTCTCACTAGGGCGATTCACTCACAATGGTTTAAAACAGTTCTAAGTGAAATTCGCTCGGAAATTCTATTTGCAATTATCACTAAGCTTTGGCGGATACTACACTTCCGCGAAAAAATATGCAGAGGCTGCAATGTTCGCTGAGAAAAGCGGTTTGTACTCGATTTGGAACACGGACGTCCAGATGATAGACAGGGATGTTTACCAGTGCCTCGCTGCATCTGCTCTAAGCACAAGCAGAATTAGGATAGGTCCAGCAATCACAAACCCTCTCACTAGACACATAACCGTCACAGCGAGTGCCATCATGACGCTAAATGAAATTTCGAACGGACGAGCGATACTTGGCATCGGTCCCGGCGATGGTTCTGTGAGGAGGATAGGCCTTAATCCTGCAACAACCCACAAGTTGGAATCAACAATCAACAATCTGAGAAAGCTCTTGGCAGGGGAACCTGTAGAGTTCGAAAAGGGAATTTCAAATTCTATGCGGTGGAAAAGCGGTGACATACCTATATTCGTGCCAGCGACAGGACCTAAGATGCTCGAGCTCGCCGGCCGCGCAGCCGACGGAGTAATCATGAACGTGGGCACTAGTCCAAGTGCGGTGAAGGATGCGATTGAGAAGATAAAGTCTGGACAGTCTCAGAGAAATGACCACTCGAAATTCACGATTGCTTGCTTCAATTATTTTAGCGTTGCAGAAGATCGCGAAGATGCAATAAAAGCTGCCAAACCATATGTGGTTTGGTACTGGAGAAACGCGGCCAGACTTTTCGCGCTTGCTGGCATTTCCATGCAGAGTTTTAAGAATCAACTCACGCCGAGCCAGAGAAACTACCTTGAGACTGACTTCATACATGCGAGCGACTGGAAAGAATCAGTTGAGAAGAGCTCGTTTGTGACAGATGAGATGGTCAAGAATTTCACGATTGCCGGAACGCCAGAAGACGTCATTAAACAGATCAAGGATATGGAAAAAATAGGCGTGAACATGTACATCGCTAGGCACACAGGAGACGAGGAGGATTGGAATGCGTTTATGAAAATATACTGTGAGCGCGTTGCCCCGGCGTTTGCCTAGAAATTCTAGGCCAAGTCATCCTAGTCGTACGAAAAAATCTGAATATTGTAGCCGCTTCACGAAGTTACGAACATATTCTGATAGTTTCGAATAGCTGACGAGAATCTCATGACCGTTGTGATTCCGTACGCCCGGGCGTACTATTGATTTGGCATCCCATAAAAGTAATGAAAACTTCCACGAGCGCATGAGCTCATACGAAGTGGGAAAGCTTTTCCGTGACATCTTTGTCGACAAGGAAGTAAGGAAAGAATTCGCTGGTAGCCCAGAAACAGTACTTTCTAGATACGACCTCACTGGTTCTGAAAGGGACATGATTTCAAGTCGGAATTACTTGGCACTATATGAGAGTAGTATACATCCTGTTCTCTTGTTTCACTTCGCCCAAACAGTCGGTGTCAGAGACGAATTCATGAAGGAAGTAGTCCCTAAACTGTCTGGAGTTAGAAACGACTACTATGATTACTACTCAAGACTTCAATGAACATTACTCTTAGTCTCTAGATCCCATGCCACAGCTGCACAGCCACCCCAAAATGGCGCATCCCGATACATCAAAAAATCAGGCTTTCGGTCTTCAACGACACCAAGTAACGCGACGTAATTCAGAAACTCTGGGGTAGAATTACCCGCACTGAACAATCGCTCTAGAGAAAAACAACCAATTATTTCTTGGTAGCGGCCTTCAGACATCAGTTTGATTGCCTCTTCATTAAACTCCTTGTCACGAGAACTCCCTTTGGGGCCTCCGACCTCATTGCTTAGAGTGAAACTTGCGAGCAGTCCTACTCGGTTTGGTTTAGGCGAACTTATAATTGCAGCCCTAAGCATTTTCCCTAGGTCAAAGAACCTCGAAGTTTGAGGTATTGGTGGAACCAGATTGTTTGCAAACACCGGGACAATTGGGAGTTGCATTTTTGGTGAGACGAATGTCAAAGGAACAATGAATGCGTGATCTACGTCGGGCTTGCGTGTCCTAGACAAATCGAAACCATGACGCAGTCCATAATTCAAGATATGGTTTGCAAGGTTAGAATCAACCGAACAGCTATAGTGGGGAATCCCAAGCTCTTCTTCCATCGAAGCAGGTCCAATCGCATTCTCTGCGAGACTGATGCAGAAAGAAGGCAGATTGTCCTCGTAAAATGTATCAAGATGATCGTCGGCAATCACTACAAGCGTATCTATCTTGGCTTGCTCGACCCTGGATTTGATATCATTAAAGCCTCTGAGAATATCTTGCTTATCTTCTGCTGATGGCTCTTTTTTCGACCAGTAGACTCTTGGATTGTGAGTGATGGCAGCGGCGGTAACGATACTGGCCATATGAGTTATTCCTAGGAAGTAACTGATTGTATGCTTTGTGTCCTGACGTAACGAGATATCAGGAATCTGCAAAAAATGCATTTGCGAAGTTGAAATGTCCGGAAATGTTGAAGAAAATTAAGATACGATTCTAGATGCACATGCCTAAGCCTAAAATAAGTAGATCATAATTTAACATATCAACCGTATGATTACTACTGATTTTGAGTATTTTGCCCCTACAAATCTGAATGAAGCGCTACTCTTACTCGAGAAAAGTGACAACAAGAATACGAAGCTTCTAGCCGGTGGACAGAGCCTGCTACCAATCATGAAATTGGGTCTTATCGCTCCTGATGTTATAATCGATTTGAAGCGGATTATAGGACTTTCTGAGATAAGATTGGAAAATAACGAATTGAAAATCGGCGCATTGGTCCGTCATGTGGACATTGCCAGATCGGACTTGATCCAAAAAGTATGCCCGATCTTACAATCAGCTGCGAAAGGAATTGGACATCAATTGATTAGGAATCGTGGAACAATTGGTGGAAGCGTAGCGCATTGCGATCCTAGAGCTGACTATCTGGTGGTTTTGTACCTGTTGGATGCTCGGCTCATTATCAGGAGTTTGAAGGGAGATAGAGAAATGTCAATTACGAAATTTGTCAGAGGGGCGCTGGAAACAGCTCTCACAAACGAGGAGATATTGACTCAAATCATAATTCCAAGACCGGTTGACAAGGCAATTGAGATTTACAACAAATTCGAGTTTGGTCATGGGGATTTCGGATTAGTCTTTGTAGCTCTAAGACTCCTGCTTGAAGATTCAAAATGCGCGAAATCAGCAATTTTTCTTTCTGGAATCGAAGATTTTCCGACGCGTTTGGTGGAATTGGAATCAAACCTTGAAGGTAAGAATTACGATCAGCTTAACTTGGACGAAGCTATAAGATCATGTCTTACAAAACTTGGCCTGAAACACGACATCGAGCAGACTCAATTCAGAAAGAGGCTTGCTGCTACACTATTGAAACGCTCAATAGTTCAGGCATATGGACGCGTCAGTGATTAGCTTTGGCCAAGCATCTCAAGATAGAGGTTAACGGTCACTTTTGGGAAGGAGAAGTTAACCCCGGCGTTACGCTACTTGATTTTCTCAGAGACCATCTCCATCTTCTTGGTGCAAAGAAGGGATGTGATGAAGGAGCGTGTGGGGCATGCA
>DAHVAI010000457.1 GCA_027314685.1 Nitrososphaerota archaeon
GAACTTGCAAAGAGGAGTCATCGCTTGAAGCTCAGTTCGCTCTTCGAAATCCTTCTCCTGTGCCACCCAACTAAGATAGTTGTCAATCAACGAATAGATTATCTGATCTGAAAACACTTTCACCCGACTGTCTTGAATTTCGGTCTCTGCGTCGGGCAATGTCTTGACAGTAAAGGCAAGTACTACTCCGCGATATTTGTCAGTCTTTCTCACTGCTGATGCTTCAACAACATCTCTTCTAGTCACCGGACCAATATCTGCTTGCTTTATCGGTATCTGCCTTGCCTTAAGCATCTCCACTATTGCTTCCAGCGATCCAAGCGTGTCCGCCTTCAGAATGACGCCATTGATATCCGAGCTAATTATCACCTGCTTGACTTCGGATTCGACGCTTCTGATTATCTCGGCTAACCTTTGAGGATCAGCAGAAACAAGGGGCGAGCCCGCTAGTACTCCTTCAAGGTCAGGAGTGATTATTTTCACTCCGGCAGCGGCCTCAATCATACCAACTGCCACAAATTTATCTCGCGGGTCTCTCATCTCATCCAGCGGCTTTGGCAGAAAGATTCCTTTAATCCTAGTTGAAATTGCACCATCTTTCTTTGCAACTACAACATTCTCCCCTATCTTGAGGCTTCCTTCCAGAAGAATTATATTCGCCGTTTCACCGATCCCTGGTTCTTTGTTAACCTCCAGGACAATGCCTCGAGCAAGTGCATCTTGCGCGACTGTCAATCTTTTCTGCAAGTAAACTTGAGTCAATCCAACAAGAATTGCGATTAGCTCTGGTATTCCCTCCCCGGTTCTAGCGCTAACTGGAACGATTGCAATCTCCTTGCGGAAATCCTTCACTCTGTAGAGCGCTTCAGAATTGAAACCGGCTCGTGACAGAGATCCAACCACCGTATAGATTTTTTCATCGAGTGTATCCATCACGGATTTTGGTTGGTTCTTTATCGACTCGCTCACAAATTTCGAAGTCCCCTTTCTCCAACCAGATACTGTATCAATTTTGTTTAATGCGACTACAAATGGCACTTTTCTTTGTTTCAGAATTTCCAAACTTTCGTAGGTCTGAACCTCCAAACCCTTCTGAACATCAACCACGAGGATCGAAATATCAGCTGCAGACCCTCCTCGCGATCTCAGATTTGTGAATATCTCGTGACCCGGAGTATCAATAACGAGCAATCCGGGAACTTTGATTTCACCTCCTCCGATCGTTTGAAGCAATGGCCCACAAATTTCCTTGAGCGTGTCCGCCGGAAAGAAACTGGCCCCGATGTGTTGAGTGATACCTCCGACTTCTCTTGCCTGTACTCCAGTTCCTCGTATCTTGTCAAGTAGTGAGGTCTTCCCTGAATCCACGTGTCCTAGAACCACTACAACTGGTTGCCTAATGTTGGATTTTTCCAGTTCAGATCAACCCTTGAAACGATTTTGCTCCTGCCTCTTTCTCGGAGCGAGAAGATAACTTTTGGATTACTCAATATCGGGGAAGATAATCTTGGATTCGCGTTTGAAACTTTCTAAGGAGTCCGAAGCATGCACAACGTTATTAGTATATCCCAAGCTCAAATCTCCCCTAATTGTTCCGCTCGCGGCTTCAGAGCTCTTTGTGATGCCGATCATTCTTCTTACTACATCCACAGCATTGTCGCCTTCTAGCACAACTGCGACTATCGATTCCGACGTGATGAACTTTTCGAGTTCAGGGAAGAACGGTTTGCCGACATGAGGAGAGTAAAAATCGTTTGCGAGTTTAGAATCAAGCTTTAGCATTCTGAGGGCACTGATCTTGAAACCTTTTCTCTCGAATCTACCAATTACCTCGCCAACGAATCCTCGTCTAACACCGTCAGGTTTCACGAGAACCAAAGTTCGCTCCAAAATACTAAGCCATCGCCTTTTCTTTGGATTGAGTTTGTTTTTTTGCGGTTGAATCGTGTCTAGCCCATTTTAGTTTCCTCGCATCACGCTTTAGAACAGTAGCATTCTTGCGACACTTGGAAGAACAATACCAAAAAGTGGCAGCGTCATTTCTAATGTACATTATTCCCGTTCCGATTGATATAGATCTATCACAGAATGAACATTTCTTTTGACTGTAGGACAACTAAACAAATCGACCTTCTATTTAATCTTCCTAGCTTCACGTTCAGTTTCCCTTAGCATAAGGACATCACCCATCCGAACAGGACCCTTTACATTTCTAGTAAGTATTCGTCCCCTGTCTCTTCCTTCTAACAGCTTGACACGAACCTGAGTTATCTCTCCAGCCACCCCGGTTCTGCCAACGATCTGTATTATTTCAGCAGGAGTTACTCGTTCTTCAGATTTTGTGCTCAAGGAAAATCACGACCATCTCAAGTACGATGATTTTTCTCGAATCAACTCGGGACTTTAAGCTTCGATACCGCTGAGACCACTTGATCAATAAGTGCTTGAGCATCGCCAGATTCGATAATGCAGGCTGACGCCGCCCCAACGTCTATTCCGAGCGCCGGACCCATATTTGCTCTAGTGGGGACAAAGACGAAAGGAACGTTTCTCTCTTCGCAAATGATTGGAAGGTGAGCGACCACCTCTGGTGGTTCAACATCCTCAGCTATGATGACGAGTTTCGCTATGCCTCTTTCAATAGCTTTGGTAGTTTCGTTTGTACCTTTTCGAATCTTTCCTGTCTGTTTGGCCTGTCTCAATGCCTCATACGCTGCATCAGAAATCTCTTTCGGAGTCTCGAACTTCACAAAATAGGACTTCGCCATTTCAAGCCAGCCTCGATTTTGAGATGGGTTGAATGACAGACACTTGGATTGGGTTCATCTCTACACTCGCCCAAAACATTATTTTAAACCCCGTTTATAAATTGTATCATTGACTTTCATCTGATGAACCAACGAAACTTCCTGTCAATCACTTATGGCTCAGTATCGCCACATCCTTCGAATCCAATCTACAAAATCCAAACCTTACAATCTGAAAGACTTCACCAATCTCTAAGCGTCTGACGCTCGACTCGATAGCTCCGTTTACTGTCTTTAGACTCTCAGGATTGTATTCATCTCCAATTAGTAAAGGGCCAGTAACGATTACCGAAAACGGGAGATTGTCTTCAAGAGTGACCCATTGGACTTTCTTCATTCCAGCGGTGTTCTCTTCTCCTCTGTACTCAGCCACTATCACATTTCCAGTAGATTTCACCTCGACGTTGTACGCATCAATCAGTCTGATCTTCGAACCCACT
>DAHVAI010000459.1 GCA_027314685.1 Nitrososphaerota archaeon
CAGTGCTGCACACATCTGTGCTCGGGTTACATGTTCCAGGGTTCACGTTGATGATGTATACGGGAGTAGACGCACTGACTAGCGGGACTGCGTACACCATTCCCATGACAGCAAAAAGAGAGACGACTGCGATTAAACCTAAACTGAATTTCAAGTACAGATCACAGTTCTATACGCATTCCCTAGTGTTCTATAAAGTGTTCTAAACAACGCTCGTCAATCTTGCAATAATTTTCCGATGATGGACAAAAACACTCATTAAAACGCGAAAAAAGAAATCTTGGGCCTTTTTTCATCATCTACAAATCACAATAAATGTACGCCCTAATTACCGGTTTGAGAGTGTGATTTCACCCTAAAGCAGGCGCAATTAACTTTTTCTCCATATTTGGAGAAAGTGACCAAAGTTGGAACAAATGTGAAGTTGAGGGGGATCAGGAATGATTTCAGGAAATCATCCGTAGCTAACTTTCGTAACATTGTTTTTGAAAAGTCAAGCCTCAAGAGTCTTGTGGCTCAAACGTTGTTTTAACGATAACTCTGATACCGTGTCTGCCCTAAACAGCGTTTATAGTCTTGCGTTTAGGCGCTTCTTACATCTACTATACAGAACAGATAGACACCGACGCTCAGAAAGTCTTTGAAGAATCAGCGACCAATTTCTTTGCCCAAATAGAGTTCTTTGTTCCAAGGTAAATTCCCAAAGCTGAGAGTGGAGCAATTATAGCTACGATACTTCCGAAGGGAAATTGTGGCGTGACGACAAAGCTGTATACGACAATAAGGACTGGAGGGCTACATACACCGTTGCAGATGGTGCCGCTCCATGAAAGATCGTAGCTTTGACCTGCTTGGACACTCATAGGAACTGAAACAGTATAATACATAGTTGAACATTCGCCCGGAGCCACGTTCTCGAAATTGAGTGTCTGTGGCGTAGCCCACGAGGCCGCGCTACCGCTTGCTGTCGCAGTTCCGGATATATCAACGGTGCTGTCCGCACCATTGCACAAAGAAATATAGAGAATATTGGAGATAACCTCTCCAGGATAAACGTAAATTGATTCGGATGGCACAGATTGAGCTGACGCGTAAACTGAGACATTACCTATCGTAAAGAGAAGGAACATGGCAACAAAGGAAAGTAGTACAACGACTGAGAGTTTCTGTTTGTATTTCATCTTCTATCCTCGATGGTCGAATACTTAGGGCATCCGGGGGACCGTAATAAGATTTGCTTTAACTATAATTCGCCCTACTCGTATTAATGGAAAATCTCTTTCCGTGAGGTGATTCCGGGAATAAAGTGTCCAATAACGGAGACAAAATGCTCTAAAATCGCGAATAGCGCAGTATCAAGAGATCTGGGCCTCTTTTGGGAGAGAAAAGATCACATAGTTTTTGTTTCTTGCCAATCTCTTTTCAAAACAACTTTGTCAAGTTATTTCCCAGCACAGAATTTCAAGAATGTGCGAGTTAGAAAAAGTGACGAAGTAAACTCTAGGTAAAGTTAGCTTTTCTCAAAAACCCTAGATTTTGAAGAAGTTTCTTGCTAACCCGTGGTTAAAGCGCATGGGCTTGCGCTCAAACCTTGGTCAGGCAAGGACGATTCTTATCGTTTATCTACGTCGCCTTGAACGGCTAAAGGGCGAAAGCCACCTCCCATATTTGGTTTAGACGCATTAAGGACTTTCCAGATAGATTTCCACGAATATGAGAAGTACTTGCAGTACAAGATCAGAAGAAAATCGTCAAATTTTTCATGCGCGTGGTACGATAGGATGCCATCTATCTTTCGGCCTCCATCCCAGACACAAATTGGCGATACTCGAATGAAGCTTCAGAATAGTATCGAGAACTCGAAAGAACCCAGAAAGTAGGAGCGCCAAAGCAAAGATAGATTTTGAGAGGGCGGGTTTCCGTGAAAAAGCAGATAAGAGGCAATGGATTCGTTCGTTCCGAGGAATACATTTCAAATCCTCTCTCTAGGTATTTTTCAGATAGGAAACAGGTTTGGCTTTGTATCGAGTTCAGGTCATAGGTTGTGGCTATGTTGGTCTTGCGACTGCACTTTGCATTTCAGACAGAGGCATCAAGGTAACTGGTATTGAAATAGACAATATCAAAAGGGAAGCTATAAACTCTGGCGTGGTCCCGTTCCACGAACCTGGCATCATGCAGCTTTTGCAGAATTGCCTGAAGAATGGCTTCAACGTCAAAGATTCCCCCATTGAATCAGATATCTCCTTCATCGCAGTCGGAACTCCAAGCAAGGAAGATGGTAGTATTGACCTAAAATATTTGGAATCTGCTTCAAGAATGCTGGGTGAATTTCTGAAAAACCGCGCAGATTATCACACCGTGGTCGTAAAGAGCACAGTAGTTCCAGGCACGACTGAAAATCTTGCAAAGTCCTTACTCGAGAGTGCTTCAGGAAAAAAAGTGGGCAAAGACATCGGACTGTGCTTGAATCCAGAGTTCTTGAGAGAAGGGTCGGCTGTCAAAGATATGCTCGAACCCGACCGAGTAGTAATCGGAGAGTACGACAAGAAATCTGGTGACGCGCTCTTTAGCTTGTACAAATCTTTCTACAAGGATAGAATGCCACCAATTCTAAGAACAAATCTGGCGAATGCCGAGTTCATCAAATACGCGAGCAATGCACTTCTTGCAACAAAGATTAGTTTCATCAATTCTGTTGCAAACATCGCTCAACGAGTTCCGAACGCAGACATTGATGCAATAGCAAAGGGCGTTGGTCTGGATCAGAGAATTGGTGGCAGGTTTCTGAACGCGGGCCTAGGATATGGTGGTAGCTGTTTTGGGAAAGACGTCAAAGCGTTGATAGCTTTTGCAAGGGAAGCTGGATACAACCCATTACTGCTCGAGGATGTCAATGATGTGAACATTAGACAGTGCGAATCGTCTATTGATTTAGCGAGGTATGCACTGGGCGGGTTTCTAGGAAAGAGAGTGACTCTGCTCGGCTTGGCATTCAAGCCTGACTCAGATGACATCAGGGA
>DAHVAI010000105.1 GCA_027314685.1 Nitrososphaerota archaeon
GTCTTCGAGAGCTTGACCAAAAATTTGTTAACGAAAAAATTCGGCAGCCACTCTTCGCATCATGCCTACTATGAAACTTTCTGCTGACGTGACATAAAACAAACTGGGGTATTTGAGTTTGGAAGGAAGTCACTATCGCGGTGGACAGAGGAACACCAAAAGATGAATCGTTGACGGATATAGCAAATACATTTGCCGTATAATTTCCACTGGGAAATGCTGGATACTTGCCGTTCTGCCGATCTAACACTATTGTCTTTCCGTTTGCGAGACCACATTTCGTTCATTTCAAACGAGATCAAATACAAGACCCTCAAGACACGCAGAAAGGCTCTTGTCTATTCGATACAGCGACACTGAACCTTCAAAGAAAAAATTGAGATCACGATGCCGTTAGTGACACTGAAGCTTCAGTCGCTGTTCCGTCCTTGAAGATTGCTACGAATTCCAGAGTGTAGCTGGTCCCTGAGACAATCGGCACTATTTGGTCCTGCAAGAGAGTATTATACTGAAATGCGTAAGTCGTTGTGCCAACTGGACTCATCGCACTATATGTTTCATAGGTTCCATTCAGGTAAACAATCAATCCCTTTAGCTGAGAGCGAGAGTTGACACGGATGCCGCCGCTGAGCGAAGCTTGGCCGCTTCCAGAATTCACGTTCAAACTGAAATTGCCTAGCGAAATATGACCTTGGCAGGGATCGGACGGAATCCCATATGTGAGATAAGCAGTGGTACTATTTTGTGGCACCGAAAACGTCTCTGGACTCTCGCTGCACGTGATGTGTGTAGAGCCGTTATCGACACGTGGAAGAGCGGCCAAGGCACCGATTACAATTATGACGATCATCGTGCCAGCTATTATTGTAACTCCGATTGAAGAAATTGCTCTTAATCTTGCCAAAGTTACACCTTCTCGGAGACCGAAATGTTTAGCTCGGATATAACCTCTAATATAGATTTTTAGAATGGCGTGTTTTCATTTCTCCCACTCTTTTTGAAACTTGACCGTGGCATTCTTAACAAGTGGCGAATTTATAGATCTCTCACAATCCATCCCGGACAACGTGAATTTCCAAAGTCTTATCACCCAGGCACATTCGTATCGGGAGTCGATGTACGAAGTCTTCTGTATCAGAAATCCTTGGCAAATTGTAAAACTGTCTAAACTACTAAACAGTCGATCGCCAAATTTGCTTATCCTAGGGCCTATCAAACATGTATCTCGCATTGGAACCCATAACCAACTCAAGAACAGACGAACTCCAAAAATTGGAATCTTGCGCTTTTTGCGAATTTGTCACGGCAAGCTTGCAGCTTGAAGCCCTTGATTCAGAGGACGAAAGATTGTATCTGGCGCATCTTGCAGCTGCCCACGGCCTGGAAAGATAAAGTCATAGCAAGTATTTCTCTAGAGCCTGGGAACAACTAAATACTAAGGTTCACCTCAGCAATTTAGCTTGACCCATAGTTCTTCTCTATCTGGAGGGTTTTCCTTGCAGTCATACATGTTATGATTTGTGAAGATTCCACTTTGATCGTTGGGCACTAAACTAAAGTGAGATTAGAGCACCTGCTAGCATGCCGATACAATTATTGAGCTCACTTTGCATATAGTCTGCGCTCATGGACGCATTCGAGCGGCTCCTCTGGTGGCTCTTCGCAGGGAGCACGGGTGCTTCGACGCGGCTGGACGTCTTAAAGACGATCAAGGAGCAGCCGAGGAACGCCCAGCAGATGTCTCAACTGCTGCATCTTGACTACACCACAATACGCCATCACCTTGGCGTGCTGGAGAAGAACCACCTCATAGTTACCGAGGGCGACCGCTATGGCAAATTGTACTTTCTCTCTGAAGTCATGGAGACAAACTGGCCAAAGCTCGAAGAGATCGTGAGCAAAACTCGAGGAAACAAAAAGTGAGCAACCCTGGAATGAGTGAAGAAAAGACAAAGAAGGCTCCCAGCAAGCTGTGGGTGCCGATAGTACTGCTGTTAGGTGGAATTGTAGGAGTTCTATTGTATCTATGGTCAGTCTTGAATGAGTACTACAATTTCGGTTTCGAGAGATTCCCGTTCCAGCACGGCTTTACGGAAACCTTTGGCGAGCTCCACATCATACTCTCCTCGGTAAGCGTCGCACTTCTCGTAGCTCTTCTTGTTGTATACGGGAGGACTTACTTACAGACACGGGCAAACTTCATCTTCGGACTACTCATAGTCCTCTTCGCTCTATTACTCCAATCGTTGCTCACTTTCCCGATAATCTTGGGGATCGCCGAGCACGTTCCTATAAGGCCAGAGGTCTCTTCAAACATTGCCGACATCTTTACGATAGTTGCGTACACTGTATTTCTGTACCTCAGCTTGGAATAAACAAAAAATGTTAGTTTTAGGCACAACATTTAACATCAAAAATGTCATTTTACTCACTGCGTGTATCCACGAATAAAGGA
>DAHVAI010000464.1 GCA_027314685.1 Nitrososphaerota archaeon
GGTGGGGCACGTGGTCATTGTAAGAGTAGTAGAGTCGAAGGAGGCAATGACTGCAGACTGGAGCAAGCTACCCTACCACGTTCTTGAAAGAATCAGCAATCGAATAACGAACGAGATTCCCGGAGTCACTTGGGTCACTTACGCAGTCACCAGCAAGCCGCCATCGACAATAGAGCCTCAGTGAATTGGTCTATCTTTCATAAAGTCAAGAACTTCCTGAAGCGAAGGCGTAGCTGCTGACTCTCTCGAAACATACAATCCCGCAGCTGAGTTTGAAAAGTACAATCTGTCCTCAACATCGAGACCGGCGAGATAGCTCGCAATGTTTGCCGCACTCCAAACGTCGCCTGCGCCTGTGACGGTCCGCTGTTCCACCTTGTGGCATTGGCATGGTATTGCAATCGAGTCAAAGGCAGAGATAGTGACCGTCCTTGTGTGCAAGTCAACCATTGCACTAGTTCCATCAGAAAGGATCTTTGCGGTCTTGATTAGGTCCGATTCAGAGTAATCCCGAGGCAGCTCATGATTGAACAACTCCCTAGACATAATCCTAGCCTCGTTTTCGTTCAAACTAACATAATCTATCAGGCCTTTTTCAAATACACGCTTCTTGAGATCTGGGAGCAGATCTCTTTGCCCTGAGATGTCGGCTGGATCAAAAAATGTCTTTCTCCTGTTCTCCTTTGCCAATGAAAATACTCTCTCACAGAGTTCGTTTCCCTTTCGGTTGGCAGACCAGTTTACAATCGCGACGATTTTTGATCTAGCAACGCTATCGAGAGATAACTTTGATAGGTTAGATCCGTCGAAAGAGCTCAGATCTCCTACATCGCTCACCATGACATTGACGTGACGGTCCCTTTCCCTGAACTCAAAAGCCGTTGTGTAACCAGCCGCACCGGGCGAGATTTCGAGCGTTACGTTCTGAAATTTGCTAAACGTTATCTTGAGAGTTTCTGCAGGAAGCGAATCTGCGATGGCAGTAAGATGGACATTACCGCCAAAGATGCCAAGGGCATACGCAAGATTGACTGCGTTCCCTCCCTTAACTTCTGTCTGTTTGATTCCTCTGACACTCCCGCCACCGCTTTCGTAGCTCTTTTTTCGCATCTCGGTGATCAGCGTATCTAGCGATTCAAATCTTATCAGTCGATCGACGAAATAATCTGGCATCACGGAGACTAGTCCGAGATGCGGAAGGTTTTGAAGGCTCTTTTGGATTCTATGAAGTGTTTCAGAACTCAATTACTATCATCAGTCTGGAAATACAAGTTACATTCACTTTGCAGCTGAAGGTACTAAATCCTTTTGTAATCAAGAGTAAAATCAATCTGCAATCTGAACCATGCCTGATGGATCAAAACCAATCTACCTCAAGAGAGAAGAGCTCGTGGGCAAATCAGTAATCGCGGCTGACGCTTCCATTTTTGGAACCGTGGAAGACCTCGTTGCGACTGCCGATGGGAAGATTGGAATTTCTATTACACTGAGGAATCCTTTAGACACGATGGCAAATACAATTGTGGGTTCAGACGCTATCCAAGCCATGGGAGACGTAATTCTGCTGAAACCGAATAGGAACACAGTATTCACTGGTCTTCAACCAGCTCCACCTCCATCAACGAATTATGCTTTGACCAGAAGCTGTAATAGGTGCGGTCATGCCAACAGCGCAACTTCTCACTTTTGCATTAAGTGCGGGTTGAAATTGGAGTAAAACCTGTACTGAAGTAGCCCTCGATATTCGCTAAACAAGAGTGAACTTGGGTTCATTGAATTCACTTACGAGTCTATGCACCTTTCGCCGCAGTTTTTTCCTAGATTGCTTCTCCATTAGTGCATCCGCGATTATTTCAGCAATCTTTTGCATCTCTTCTTCCTTCATCCCCATCCTGGTGATTTCCGATGTCCCCAGTCTTACTCCAACATCTGTTATGACGTCAATGGCTTCTAGTATATCTGCCGCATATGCAGATTTCCTCTCGTCGTAGCCAAGCAAAACTTGATGGGACTGAGTGAATCCAATTGAAGCACATTTTACTGGAATCTTGAGCTCGTAAAGAGCTCTTGCAAGCATTTTTGAATTCGAAATCACTTGCTTTGCATACTTTTTGCCGAACTTTAGCATCTCGAGCATTGCACATGTCAGAGAGGCTACTCGATTAAGATGGATATTGTCGACTATGCCGGGAAAGATCTTCTGTTGAATCACAGAAAATATAGATTCATCATTTGAAACAATCAGGCCACCTTGAGGACCAAAGAAGGACTTGTGGGTGGACCCCACTAGAACACTGCATCCTTCCGATAGAGGCTGTTGGAACTCTCCACC
>DAHVAI010000467.1 GCA_027314685.1 Nitrososphaerota archaeon
CCTCTCCTTGGCTGCTTCATCAGATTTGACGCCATTCACTTTCTGGTACTAGATAGAAAAGCGTTAGGCTCTATCAAACGCTACACAGAGCACTGGTTAAGGTACGCGCTGTCCGTAGATTCATTCAGTGATTTTTCTGCATGATCAAGTTGGGTAACATATCATCAAGCTTTCACTTTATCCTCATCTCTAGACCCTCACGAATCCAAAGATTTTTCGAAATTTGTGAAATTAGAGATTATGAAAAAATTTCACGCGTTATCGTAGGAACTGCTAGGAGGTAGCTGCACTCTGTCCTTTGCAATTAGATGCAATCCCTTCGAGATTGCAGACCTGTACTCTCTTAGGTTAAAGGCGAGTGCAATCACAAATAGTAACAGGACTGGGAGATAGGTAACGTTCTCGTAAACCGTGATTACGCCCAGTGGGAGGATGACTATGACTAAAAGCGCTATGTTAAGTAGCATCGAGTATGGCGGATCAAGAGGATCTGTGTAGACTATCGACTTTCTCTCCAACACAAGCGCGACAACAGTCCCCAGACCCATGATAATAATCGATGTAATGAATACCAAGTTAAAACCGGATATCACAAGCGCAGAGATTCCGGCGAAAGCAAATATGGACAACGCTCCAAGCGGGTTTATCACGTACTTTACGATCTTGTACGATAGTTCCTTCCCTAGTTTCACTGCAAAAGTTACCACGCCGGACTTTGTGTCTGTCTCGACATCGTGAACTTGGTGTTTGAAGACGCTCCAGACAAGCTCTGACAGTACTGGGAACAAAACAAGCTCTAGGCCATAGGACCTAAAGAAGAGGATTATCATGAGTACCGGGAAAGGTCTCTCAAGCAGTATGTTGCAAACAAGGCTCCAGAACCCTCTCGCCTTCAGCCGGACAGGCGGTGTAGAGTAAAACACGCCAACTATGAAAGAGACGATCCACGCAGCGTACAAGTACCAGGTTGCTCCTGCAAGAACTATGAGAAGGCCGGACGCAACCGCGGTCCCGATGACAAGAGCTGTCATCACGCCCATGCTGAGATTGTGTCCCCTCACAATCCCCGATTTGCCCGCGGCTCTGTCCACCTGCCTATCGAAAATATCGTTTAAGATAACGATGTTTGCCTCATATAATATCACGGAAAATAATACTTCAAGCACTCTCAGGACAGAGAAACTGAATCCCGTCACGATGGAAAGATAGAATATCGAGAAATACCAAATCGCAACCGGTCCAAACAATGCCATCCTCCACGCCCGTAACCTGAAGATATCAGACAAGTTTCCGCTCATCATTACTTCACCTTGACAGATTGCCATCCTTGCTCCAGAGTTTCCATAGCTGGAGCTTTTCGACCAGATCCATTAACCCGAGGTTTGAACGCCCCAAGAGCGTTTGCATTACAGAGTGGTATGGAGCTAGAGCGATTGAAACAATGCCGCCCAGCCTGCTCGGCGTTCGCTCGATCTGCTCTGCATACCCGACACCGGTCACGACAATGCCACTAAAACTTCCCTTTACGAGGCAAGAGCCTTGCCACAGCCCGCCGTGTATCTCTTGGTCTTCAAAGTCAACGTCCACCGTGAGACTCAACGTTCCAGGGGATTCCACCTGCCATCGTGAACCATACGTTTGCCCCGTTTTGTGGCTTGTCCATTTGGAAACAGTACGCACCGTGAAATTAGACAGGAATAGATCTTTACCCTCGTTCATCTTTATGCTGAGGACCTTCGAGCTTACAAGCCTTAAGAACGGAGGGTATATTTCTGTCAATAGAATCTCGCAGTTGTTTGAGAGTTGAAGGCTGAGCCATATCCAGGAGCCGATACCCATCTCCTCCCATGATCCCCACTGCCTGTCAATCCAAGCTAGTCCCTCTATTTCTTGGACAGAATCTTCTATCTTGAGCACGCCGTTCGCATGTAGTCTCGTCAGTGAATAGTACCAAGAGCTCCCCAACGCACCCTCCTTTATCAGGCCTGACCTATTCACCATTAGAGGTTCCTTTTCTGATTTTAGTACCAAGTCAACGGTGACATTTTCTGAGGCGTAATGTATATCGTAAATCAAATCGCGGCCAGAAGCTCTTCGCATGTAATTGCCCGCCATATGGACCCCGTTCGAGGTCCCGACCAGTCTCTCCCCAACTAGCTTCTCCTTGTAAACTATCTTCTTGGCTCGCTTGTCAGTCAGCGAGAATATCAGGTAATCAGTGAAGAAGAGATAGATTCCGTACGAGCGGCCATCCTTTGTGGTGACGTGGGAGTTGAGGTACCACCACTCGTGTAGTGCACCCTCGTGTGCCCATTCATCAGCCGGTAAACTGATCACTTTCTAGCTCCTCCTTGAAGCTAAATTGTGTTGCAAAGTGTCAGTTCCTCTTTCGTTTGACCATGTCTTGAATCAATACTTCGTATTGATCTATTATCCTGTCCCAAGAATAGTTCTCAATCACATGTTTACGACCGTTCCTTCCAAGTCTAGCCCTAAGGTCTGAATCGTCAAGCAGTCTGTCAAGGATGGATGCGAGTTCGGTGTATGACCCTGGTTGAAATAGCAATCCCGTCTCACCGTCCTTTACTATTTCTTGCAAACCGCCTATTCTTGATGCTACCACGGCAATTTCAGAGCTCATGCCCTCGAGTGCGGTTAAGCCAAATGGTTCACCCCAGATCGACGGCACCACGATGATGTCGCTGTTTCCGTACATTCCGGGAATGTCCTTGTCGTCTAACCAAATATCCCCTCCGACAAATGGATAATCCAAGCTGATGTCCTTCTTGCCCGATCCAGTAATTACCAACCTAAAGTCCTGGCGCTTTTTCCAAAGCAGACCTCCCGCCTTCAGGAGAACTTCCAGCCCCTTTATCGGGTCAAAAGCTCTACCAGGAAGTGTGATGATCTTGATTTTTCTCCCCTCGTGTCTGTCCCAGGGATGAAAGAACTCTGAATCAACACCGTCGGCTATGATGCTTATTTGATCTAGTGGAATCACGCCTTCGAATTGCTTTTTCATGTATTCAGTAGTCGCGACCGCAACCGAGATTTTCCCTATTGATCTTCTCACGAGCATTTGATAAATCGGATACAGTAGTTTGAGACTCTTGATCGATTCCGGACGCTCGATGATTGATGGGTTGTGCCACATCCTTCTGATGTCCTCGGTGCACGTAATACACTTGTGAGGCGTTTTCAAAAAGTTGTAATTACAAACATGCCCGTCCCGAAAGAGCAACCCGTACGATGCAGGGCATCTTAGTTCGTAAGCATACAGCCGGACCATTGAAGGATAGCTCTTGGCTGCTTCAATCATGTATGGCTTGAACAGATTTCCCCCCATCACAAAGACTGCGTCTGGATTGACTTGTCTTAGGGCAGCTTTGGTAAGACTGTAAAAAGTTGGGCCGGTGATATGTGGCATGTTCATCCATTTTATCTTAAAGTCAAAGTTCTCTCCTCCCCTTATGGTGTTTGATGGTGCGATGATTGTGACATCCATACCACGTCTGGACAACCGATCTGCTATCTCCTTCACACTCCTCACGGCACCTCCAGTCGGAGGCCAGTGAAACCAAGAGTCGACAATTGCAAGTTTCATGAGAGGAAACCGAACGAACTTGTTAGATTAGCTGGATGCAAAGAGTTTGCTTTGATTGTATAAGTGTTCTTACAATAGAATGTTTTGATGCTCGGAATCTATCGAAGCTTTCAATCAAGCAACAAAGAAACTGGGCTTCAATAGTTTCTAGCGAACCGGATCCATTTTTCCATTCCAAACTGCTCCATCAATCTCCCCTTGTAGAACTTTCAAACAATCGATTATGTCTCATTGGAAAAAGAAGTTTGGGAAATGAATCCGAAAATTTGCTCTTTTTAGTGATTTATGCAAATAGTGAAGACACGGTATGAACGGCATATGATAATGTCGTGCTTCCGTTTGATAGAAATGTAACTAGAGCTGCCGTGGAAGCAAGGAATATCAATGACCCCCGAATGTTCCTTATGGTTTCTGAAAGCACTTTCTCATATCTTTTCGACGCATTTGTCCATGTTAGGTCCTGAGCCACACTCTTGAGATATCTTGACTCGATTGGAAACTTGAGCGCCAACGAAATGTTCTCGACCAAAGAAGCAACGTCGTTTGGTCGAGCAAGATACCCCCGTCCCATCGTTGCAACGTCGTTCACGCCTGCAATATTGCTCGCAACGACAGTCTTACCGGCTGCGAAAGCATCGAGCTGCACGAGCCC
>DAHVAI010000481.1 GCA_027314685.1 Nitrososphaerota archaeon
CCTCTCAGGAATACACTATAATACAAGTGGCTTGTACCAGGACTAGTTTGTTACCATCCATTGACGAGATCAAAAAGCGTCGGATCAAGCTCGGGCTGAGCCAGCGCAAGTTTGCATCGTATCTTGGCGTGAGTCAGTCTACTGTCACAAAGATCGAAAACAGAAAACTCAGCCCAAGTTACGAACTAGTGAAGAAAGCTTTCGACATCCTCGACTCTTTTGGTAGCCCCCAGATTGGACTGGCAGGTGACATTGCCGTCAAGAAAGTGATAAGCGTTCAAGACACTGATCTCATATCCAAAGCTGTTTCAATACTCCAGCAGCACGGATTCAAACAGCTTCCCGTGAGAGATGGAGACAACCACTGGGTAGGCAGCGTCTCGGAAAGAAGCATCTCCAGCCGTTTGCTCAAAGTCACGAATCCCAAGTTGCTGCTTTCAAGGCAGATAGCAGAAGTCATGGATGAGGCCTTTCCCACAGTCGCAGAGGATACCCCGATCACGGTCGCGATACCACTCCTGCAGCATTTTCAAGCTCTTCTGGTGACTAGAAAGGGCCAGGTTACTGGTATAATTACGAATGCGGATCTCGTGAAGATGCTCTCCTCCGAAAAAATCAAGTGAAATCCGAAGTACTCAAATATCGAGAATTGGGTAATTCGGCCAGATGTCGAAGAACACCGAGATGATCTACACCGCGGATGAATCAGGCAACCTGCTTGAGCTTCAACCTCGGGAAGACCTACACTTGACGAGAACGTCCAAGAGGCACGCTGCAGTGATTGGGATGATTCTTAGAAACGACGGCAAGTTTCTTTTGCAATGGAGAGCCGTGAACAAGCTCGGTGGGGACCGTCTGGACGTTTCGGCGACAACACATGTAAGAAGAAATGAGACTTACGAAAGTGCTCTTCAAAGATCTTTTGAAAATGAATTGAGAATAACGACAAAGGTCCCGCTGACGCATGTCTTTGATTTCCGCTACGAGGAGTACCTAGGAGACCACAAAGAAAACGAGTATTGCAAGGTCTACTACGGCAAATATGATGGAATCTACGAGGCAAATCCGGATGAAATTGATTCTGTGGAATTCATGACGCTGGACGAGCTAAAGAAGTTCGTCGAGCATCAGAGTCCAAAGGCCACAAAGTGGCTACGCGAAACGGTTAAGCGCATGACCCCTTCGATGCAGCAAGGCCCTTAGGGGCGTACGAGGATCAGTTTGTTCCTGTTTGGATCAATACTGGCACGGATTCAAGCTGCGTCTTTACGGTACGGTACGTCTCCAAGACCTTACGGCCCCTTTCAGTGAGAACATAGTTTCGACGACCTTCGACGTCACTCGCGATGACCAAGCCTTGCTGCTCTAGACTCTTCATCACGCCCCGCATGACTGCCCACGACAGATTCGAGCGATACATAATGTGTGTTGGCCTTCCTGATCCACCAGCTATGGCCTGCAGAATGTCTATTTTTACTTCCATCCTGGACCTTCTGGGTGCCGAGAGGAGATTTTCTCCAATCATTTGCTTTCGGATTCAGAATTGTGGTTCAGGTTATTGATTCTTCTT
Organism: Nitrososphaerota archaeon; assembly: GCA_027314685.1. The sequence goes on from DAHVAI010000481.1 coordinate 1,571, forward strand.
TCCTTCAGGTTTCGCTTACCGAGTTACATGGCACTAAATAGCTCGTAGGCCAATTGGCCTAAGCGACGCACAAATCTTTGAGAGCAGAGAACCTGTACCCGCCGATGTTTTTCTCAAACTCTGGCATGCCGCGATCCTGAGCAATCTTGCAAGAGTAGAAGAATTCACAGTCTATGCAAGATGTTCTCATGTTGTATTCGAACTCCTCTAGGACAGGCTTTTTGGAAACGCTCTCAAGTGGGCTCGTTTTAGGTCGATGAGATTACGTGAAACGATTAGAAAAAGATAGCTGGAATCCGTATTACTGATACTATCAATTTACGATATATCAGCATTCGCTGCTAATTCATAGGTGAATCTGCAGTCACAAGCATAACCGGAATGAGTCTTCCTCACTACGCTGTGCCTAATTAGTCTCTTTATGATCCTGGAAACTAGCTCCTGATGGAGATTAGAAGATCGCTTGAGCAAACTAAATGAGATTGGTTTCTCAGAACTGCAGATCATTTTGAAGACCGACGCTTCTCGGTCGGTCAGTTCGAGACAATCGGATTGACCACAATTTGATCCGCAGACTAGCACCATAGAGCTACAAGTTATCCATCTACTCTATTTATTGACTCCTTCAGGTAAGGCCTCACACGACCTGATTACCCTTTTGGCCTTTTCCAAGAAAACTATGTTCCGCGCATAGTTTTGGATTGATGGGCGGGTCATTGATATGGCAGAGTGGCAGGTTTAACAATTTGCAATTACCAATTGTAACTCATGGTCGAAGAAACAAGTAGCATTACTATTAAGAGGAGCACAACGGAAAAGTTAGAA
>DAHVAI010000488.1 GCA_027314685.1 Nitrososphaerota archaeon
AGTGGGAATGTTTGGATTGCAGAACACTATGGTAACAAGATAGCCGAATATGATCCAAGTACGCGCAGCTTGACAGAGTATGCAGTTCCCTGTTGCAGCAGTACGCCATATCAGAGTCCTGGTGCGGGGATCTACTGGCTAACATTGGGAAAAGGTGGTACTGTGTGGTTCGTCGAAATCTACGGACATGCAATAGGTGAACTCAGACCCGTCAACTCTTCACAAACAGTAAGCTTAATCCCAAAGAGTACAAATCTATCATTTGTGTCCAACCGATATTCCACAATAAACGTTCCGATTAAGATCGAATTTTCTGGCCTTTCAACTAACGCGACAATAATGAAGCTAGATGCGTCAGGTACTTCCTCCAATGGTTCCATTATTGGGGCGTACGCTCATTTTAGTACCGAAGAATTCAACGTCTCAGGGACCGGTATCGTATCGAGCAACTTTACGCTTGAAAATCAATCGCTCAAACCGGGCATCTATGACATTACTCTTACGGCAAATCTTACGAATAGCAACATTTCCTATTCAACCGTGTTAGAAATCGACGTGTCTGCACCAACATTCCCAACCCTGATATTGTATGCTGTGGTCATTGGGATAGTCACTTCGTTTTTAGTTATTGCAATAATGAGTAGGCATAGCAACACCCGCCGTCGAGGGTAGGAACTTCGTAATCATCAACAACAGCTAGCCAAGCTGTTGCTATTGATGATTACACATTGTTGCCTTTAATCAAAGAAAAGAAATATCTCTTGCCGTAAATTTCGATCAGAAAACTTGCGGCTTTCTTCGGTTAGGACACGACTATTATGGTGGCGGTCATTGGGTGAATTTCGCAGTGATACGGGTAAGTTCCGGGTGTGCTGAAGGTAAATGAGAACGTCTTACCAGGTGCTAAAATTGGACTGCCCCACACTCCGCTGTTTGACGTCGTTGTGTGCTCAGTATCATCTATGTTCATCCAAGTGACTGTTGTACCGGCCTTGATGGTTAGAGTTTGCGAAACGTTGTACCCGAAAACGGAATTCTTTATGTAAATATCGCACGGGTTTGCGCAGTTCACACTCGAGCCAGATCCTCCACCACTCCCGCCTCCGCCTCCGCCGCTATTCGAACTAGAAGCAGCTGGCAGATACATTGTATAAACTGGCGAAGTTGCCAAGAGAACTAACAGAAGACCTATTACAAGCCATAGATATTTCACTTTTATAGTAACAGTAACTGTGCCGGGTGAACCGGAATTAGACATTACTTTGCGCCAAAAAGAACTTCTGTAATTTTTCGATTTATACTTTTCTCCTGTGTTCCAAAAGCTCTTTGTGTCTAAGCCTCAAGGGAATCGCTTGGTTAGCTGAATAGAGAACTCAAAAATAGCATAATGCGCAATTTTTTTTCCAGTCAGGTGCCAGAAATGAATTGGAACAATCTGTCAGCTCTGCTGGTGATGATTCTACTGATTTTCATCATTCTCGCATCGTCCGGAATAGTCTCTGCCGCTAGAGCCCAACAAACGAGAATTGGCTTAGTGAACGTCGCGTCTCTTTCTTCACCGCAAACCCCTATAATCGAGATCCCAGTTCAGAATGAATCTTTACCATTAGGCATAACCATAGGCCCAAATAATGACATATGGTTCGCCGAAAACAACGCTACTGCAATTATTGAATACAATCCGAATAACCAAAGTTTCAAGTCCTATACGGTACCTTCAAACGGCACCAGCATGATATGGTTCATGGTCTTTGACTCCAGCGGTAACCTTTGGTTCTCGAATCAATTGCAGCCATACTTGTGGAGATTTACACCCGCAACCGGACAGTTTGAGAATTTTTCAACCGGAAGTGAATACGTTCGACCATTTGCAATTGCATACGACAATTCCACGAACAGGATTTGGTTTACTTCAACTTACACAGATCAGATAGGTTACTTTAATCTTGACGGGGAAAACGCGTCAATGGGAGGACTAATCAATGTTACAGGCACAGCCGTCCTAAAGATCCCTCCCTTGTACGGTCCAACCGGAATACAAATTGATCTCGAAGGTAACGTCTTCATATCGGAGCCTTTTTCTGCGAATATCGTAGAGTACAGTCCTTCTGAGCAACGATTTGTCAACGTGTGGAGACTTCCCAATGAAGCCCAGCCGGTTGGCATAGCTTTTGACAACGCGGATGGAACGATTTGGTTTGCCAATCATGCAAGCAGCCTATTCGGTTATCTAAACATAACCTCTGGAAAAGTAACCGAATTCGCTACATCCCCATACGAATTTTTCGGAGACACGATCAGTCTTCCGTATTGGGATCAGTTATCGTCTAGTGGGATAGTTTGGTTTGACGAACACGCATCAAACAAGATCGCGCGGTATGACCCCGCAACAGGATTGTTGACAGAATTTGAAATTCCCACCAATCAGTCTTCTCCTCTCCGTTTTGTAATAGATAATCGCCTAGGTGAAGTTTGGTTCACGGAATTTTTCGGTAGCAATTTGGCGAAAGTAGCCGAAAATGCGTCTTGTCAATGCACCGTTCAATTGTCTAGCAGATATCTGACAATGACTTCTAATTCACTTTCATTTTATCTCAAATACATAGCTCCTTTTAATCAAACACTTTCGTCCAATTCTCCAAATCCCTTGATAGCTGGTACATTCCAGACGGACGGGCTAATTACGAACAATCTGACTACGAGTTTTTCGATCACGAACTCAACAGATTACAAGATAACTTTATCCAGAGGGCCCGAACTTCTGTCTGGAAACTATACAATAACAGTATGTCCACGCATCACAAGTTCTGACAATATTACTTCGCCAGCCCCCATACGACAATGTGCAACAGCGTTCATTTCTGTTTTGAATCACAGTACTCAGCCGCAGTTCTTAATTTATCTCGTGGTGACAATTGGAGTTGTTGCAGCTGGAGTCGCAACACTGGTTTTGACTAATTACTTCAGAAAGAAAAGTCGCAATCCTCAATCAAGATACTCAAAACCAATCTGAGGCTTAGTTATTAGTGAGCAAAGTGCTCACTGCATTCTTCACTTCTGTCGATGTTACGACAGGTAACTTCGCTGTCCCATAATAACGGTCTCTCTTCCTGTTATTTGGATAGATCTTTACCCAGCCTCTCCTTATCAAAGCTGAAAGTGCCTGACAAATTGCGTCAGAACTCTCGTTAAGTGCCGTAGTTATTTCTTGAAGGTTAGCGTATGATTGAACAGTCAATCCAGAGTCAATGTTTGAGTTCTTAGCTTTTGTATCAAGATATCGTATAATGCTTCTCTGCAGATGACCCAATCCCCTTCCCAAAAATTTCACCTCACATTTTTGGATACATCACATATTGCGGTTCTTTGGCCAGTTTTCGATCTTTTGGAGTTATACGAATTACTACCAAGTCCTTGTCTTTGTTCAACCTACGCGAAATTTCAAGTTGTCCTCTGCATACAGGACAACAAAAATCCTTTATCGAATCCAATCCTATCACATCAAGATCAGAGTCTCTGAACGCCTTCGCTTCGTCGCCCAGATTCACGATCATTTTTTCTAGTTCAGAGAAATTGGTTCTCGATACTTCTGGAGCTTGCTCCGAAAGTTTTCGCATCTTTGAAAGAATTGAATCTCGAAGTCCGTCTATGTCTGCAATGTTTCGCTTTTCTGAAGAAAGTGACTGGTAATCTTCCGCTCTTCGTTCAATCTTCTTCGCTCCTTCCACGAACAACCGTATCTGTCGAATCGGACTCCCTTCAGCAATCAAAGAGACAGCCCTAGCCAAGCTCTGCTTGTCTGAGATCTTTCTGAGTATTCTTCTGTGTCGCAGGTTGAAGTTTTGGAGAAAAAGATCTGTGATCCTTTGGTCATTGCAAAACCTCAGATATTTGTTGGCATCTGCTGCAAGCTGTCTTCTAAGCATCACCGTGGGTTTCGACTTTTGAATTTGTTCTGCAATATCTTCGTCGGAAAGCCCGAAGAGTTTTTCGCAAAGAAGGTACGCCTGGCCCTCTTCGTATGCCGATAGATTAGTCCTTTGGATGTTTTCAGCAAGCGTGAGTTGGAAAGTCTCAAGTTCGCTCAAGCCTTCCTCTACATGGCATTTTACATCGGCCCATCCCAGATACTTCGAGACGGCCCTTATCCTTCTATGGCCAGTTATTATTTCGAAATGTCCAGGGCTTTTGTGTAGTGGTCTGACCTTGGGAAGCTCAAGCAAGCCTAGAGTCTTGATTGACAATGCCAAATCATGTAGTTCTCCCTCGCTTTCGAAAGCAGAATGCCGTGTCTGGTACCTAGAGGGTTTTAATTTGCTGATCGGAATAATCTGTTCAGTTATTTGTGTCTGCCTTGCATTAATCTGCAATCTAAATCACCATCTAATGGAAAATTCGGAAGAAAGAAATGGATAGAGGGGAACATCCCCCTCAGTTTTTCTGAGATTATTTTTTTGCATCTAACTGCCTGCAATATTGCATGCGGATGCATGAGTGTTGCAGTAGGTGTTTGGAAGCACTATCAGATAACCGAACATTCCGTTGGATACGTGATAGTGGCAGAAGTATTCATAGATGCCTGGTTGTGTCGCCTGGAAAGCTCCGATTCCCCAAGCTTCGATTGTACCGGCACTGATTGCTGAGGAAGTTGTGTTAACGTTGTACTCAGTGTTGTTTACGTTGAGAATTACAAGACTCGGTGGACTGATTGCAGGGTCGGCATTCTGTGCCAAGAATGTTGACGCATCAAGATTTGCGCTGTTAGAAGCTAGTTGAGACGGCGTAAGCAGACTGGACCCGGAAACGCAATACGTTCCAGAAATCCCTGCTGTCGCCTGAGTTGCTGTGCCGTTAACACAGTTTCCTGAAGCAAGTGTATTGGTGTCGAAAAAGTGAGCGCCAGCATAGGACACGTTAATTTGGAAATTGTATGGACTAGTATCAAGAGTGAAGGTATGTGCATCCGTGTCATTCGAAATGAACAGAATCTGTACGATGTCTCCTTGATTTACAACGATGTTACCCGGGCAGAATCGGTCCTGTCCAGTATTATCCGTGTTACACCAGTCCACCTTTAGAGGGACAGCAGCTGGGGCTTGATTTACTGTAGCCAAGTTCGAGCCGCCCGAGCTTGAGAGCGAAGACATTTCGGAGTTTAGTGACGCTACTTGACTGGAAAGAGACGACACTTCGGAATTGGAGGATGTAGAAGAATGATAGGAGAATGCAACCCCAATCGCGGCGAGTCCAATTATGAGCGCAATTACACCAACCGCCAGTGCCGCACCACCCAATCCAGAACCTCTTGCCTGCATTGATGGTTGTCCGCCAGCAGCATAAACTGGTGGTCGATAAGACAGTCCTGCGTATGCAAGCCCTGAACCTATGGGCAGAGCGATTATCACGTACAGAAAAGCCGCGAAGTTCGCAGTCGCGTTTGTTCCGGTCACTACTAGACCCGCTAGTGTACCACCGTCAAAGAAGATATAGAACAGGAACGCCGCAATTATTACGAGAATGATTCCAAGTGAGGCAACGCCTTTATTCATTGTAATCTCGACCAGCCGTGGTGAATGGACTTCTTTTAAACATTTTGAAATTTTTGTGGCATACATTTCAGATTCTAGACAGCTTC
>DAHVAI010000490.1 GCA_027314685.1 Nitrososphaerota archaeon
AAGTCTTTGAGCAACTCGCAGGGAAAGTCTCGAGCGAGAGGCAAGTGAGGGATGCAAGTGTCGGGCTGATTCATTCGATGGGAGGCGCTGGTGTCACTGTCCAGATCCACATCCTGGAGAGGCGATGATGAATGCCAGAAAAATTGACCGTAGACCAATTTTACGAGAGTGGAAGGGCCGGCAAGTTGATAGGTCTAAAGTGCGACTCGGCTCATTTTACTGTTCCACCCAGACATTGCTGTTCTGTTTGCAATTCAACAAACGTTGAAACCGTCGAACTCTCAGGAAAGGGAAGAATCGTCTCTTTCACCGAGGTGAATGTCAAGACGAAGGAGTTCCCGCTGCCAACTCCTTACGTGCTCTCACTAGTGACTCTAGATGAAGGCGGCAACCTTCTAGGCATCTTCAGCGGCTCTGCAAATCTCTTAGAGCATGGCACCAAGGTTTCTGTGATCTTTCGAGATATCGGCGACAATGCAAAATGGCCCAGAGTCTTCTTTGAGCCAATTTGAATTTGCTTGAATTCTTATTAGTCTGAAACGACCTGTTTACTTCATCATGAGAAATGTGTACGTTCTCAATGTCGGAATCACAAAGTACGGCAAATCTCCTCTCTCTGCAAGAGAGTTGGCTATTGAAGCATCGAAGAAGGCCATAGTAGAAGCTGGTATATCACCGACCGACATCCAAGCCGGGTTTGTTGCAAATGCTTTCTCGCTTTCCGAAAAGCAGGGCCACCTTGGACCTATCGTAATGTCAGGACTGGGGATTCCTGATGTTCCTGCATCAACAATAGAATCTGCTTGCGCGAGTGGCTCAACCGCGATTAGGGAGGCGTGGGTCAACATTGGCGCGGGGCTGTATGATTGCATGCTAGTTGCCGGAGTCGAGAAGGTTAGCCAACTGGACACCATAACTGCTACAACTTATTTTTCGTTTGGATCTGACTACATTTTTGAAGGTGCCTGTGGAGCTTCTTTCCCTGGTTTGTATGGTGCGTTAGCTAGGGCGCACATGACAAAGTACGGAACTACCGAAACGCAACTAGCCACTGTTGCCGTGAAAAATCACGAGAATGCTTTGAGCAATCCGAACGCACACCTGCACAAGAAGATAACGATAGATGATGTGATGCACTCACCTGTTATTGCAAGTCCTTTGAAACTATTTGACGCCTGTCCTTTTTCTGATGGCGGGGCGGCTGCGATTCTCTGCAGCGACGAGTTCTTGAAGAAGATAAAGGGAACAATGTCTGGCTCGATTCTGATCCGTGGTTCCGGTAGGGCAGGCGGAACAGGGGCATTGCACCAAAGAGAGGACATGACTTCGCTCAACTCGGCGGTTCTTGCAGGAAGGGAGGCGTTCAAGCGAGCGAACCTCATGCAGAAGGATATCGACTTTGCCGAGGTGCATGACTGCTTTACAATCGCTGAACTTGTCGCTTTAGAAGACCTTGGGTTTATCCCGCGCGGGCAAGCTGCGAAGCTTTCTTCCGAAGGATACACCAAGATAGATGGCAAGCTGCCGGTAAATCCCTCTGGGGGATTAAAGGCAAAGGGCCATCCTGTCGGCGCCACTGGTGTTGGACAAGTCGTTGAGATTTTTGAACAGCTTCACGGCAAGGCTGGCGGTCGTCAGGTTAAGGATGCGAGGATAGGTCTGACTCATAATGTTGGCGCCACTGGCGGCAGCTGCGCCGTGCACATCTTCGAATCAGTGTGAGTTGGTATGAGCGAATTATCTCAAGATAATACACCTCTTACGGTGAAGGAGTACCAGGAGGCAATCAGGGAAGGAAGAATCGAAGGTTACAAATGCAAGAACTGCGGTCACAAGCAGATTGACATCATCGAATTCTGTCCAGTCTGCCATAAACCAGACCTTGCAAAGGCAGTTTTTTCTGGCACGGGAACGGTCGTGACATACACTATACAACAGGTTGCGCCGGAGCAGTTCATGAACGAGGTACCCTATGCTTGGGCCGTGATTCAGCTGGATGATGGCCCAAGAGTAACTGGGTGGATTCCTTTCATATCAAAGCCGTCTGATCTTCCCATAGGTCAGAAGGTCACTTTCAAAAAATCATATCTTCCCGGAACTGTTTTTGAGAAAGTCAAGTAACTTGGAGAGCTTGTGCCTTTAGCACGAGCTAAGCGCTAAATTTGTTCAGCTGTTCTTATCTCTAGAACGATCTTCTCTTAGTGTGAAATGCTCGAATCGGTTTCAATCTTGCAGTAAATCTCTGTTCTACTGCCTAGAGTTAAGTAGACCGTGGCTGTCGTTCCCGCCATGCAAAGCGCCAGTCGTACTGCACCTCTTATGATCGGAGTTCTAGTCTTGGTCGTGATTATAGCATCGTCCACTGCGTTCGTGGCTTACTTGACATACAATCCAAGATCGGCTGCTCAGAATGTAAGTTCGGGATCAACGACCAGCTCAATCACCGTGTCTGGCACAGGTCAGATTAGCTATACGCCAAATGAAGCTCTGGTCCAAGTCAGCGTCGAGACCCAGAATTCGAGCGCCTCTGCGGCGACGTCAGAGAATGCCATGGCCGTAGCGCACATGATAAAATCCCTTAACAGAATGGGCATCTCAAACAGCAGCATCCAGACAGAGGGCTACAACTTCTCACCTAACTATTCGACTTGCTACTCCGGTTCCTACATTCCGCAAATGACGGGATATTCCGTTACAAATTCGCTCCAGGTAAATATCACGTCAAACGATCCGATGCAGCTCGGTGTGAACGCAGGACTGGTCATTGATACTACAGTCAACGCAGGAGCCAGTGGAATCAGCCTCTCTTTCGGCGCGACCAATTCTGTAATCAACCAACTCACAAACGAGGCACTTCAGAACGCGGTCTCTTCCGCAAGCACTCAAGCTCGTGCGATTGCGAGCTCCCTCGGTGTTTCAATCACAGGGGTGGTCAGTTCAACGCAGGGAAGCGTAAACGCGCCTCAACCATTCTATGTTTATGCCGGAGCAGCAGATATCGTGGCACCTATTCAAACGCCAATAGTGCCTGGAACGCACACAATCACCCAGACAGTCCAAGTGGTCTACGCGATAAGCTGATCTACCTGAATTCAAGGTGGTTTGCTGAGAGTCAAGGTATCTCGCAAACACACCGAACCACATTACTTCGGTTCGAGTAGTATCTTTCAAGAGAGCCCGGTTATTTGAAAACAGTATTCGATCGCATTTGTGTTTCCCATGGAAGAGATGTGACCAAGGGTGGCGGTTTGGAGTAGCTTAAACCGCCACAAGCTTTCTTTAAAGAAACTCTTGATCCATCATCGAAAAGAAAAATTGATCTCCAGATTTTTGATAGCGTGTTGTTTGAGGCTCACAGAGCTTGTTTCAAGCTCTGTGAGCTAAGAATGACTCGAATTCACATGAAACCGTGAGAACAGAGCTTGAGAGCATTTGAACTGAAAGTAAGATGGACGCCATCGAAAGCAAGAAAAAGGAATCCTTAACTCAAAGGATATTTCTGCAAGAGGTGAATTGCGAAACGATTATCCCCTCACAATTGGAACGCTCCTCAAACAGACAATTCAACGTAGGAGCACTGGTGAGATTGTCTACGACAACACGCGGTATACTTGGACTAAATTTTACGATAGAATTAGCGGACTTGCGTCTGGTCTCTATGCCATGGGTGTTGGAAAAGGTACCAAGGTAGGAGTTGTGGACATTGATACCAACAGATACCTCGAAGCATACTATGCGATACCCATGATGGGTGCTGTTCTCCATACAGTCAACGTAAAGCTACCACCTGATCAGATTGCTTACACTATCATGCACGCTGAAGACAGTTTCATCATGGTCAGAGATGAATTCCTTCCAATGGCTGCGAAGATCTCGCCGCAGCTAAAGTCGATTAAGGGTGTCATCACCATGAGTGATTCTGGTTCTGCACCGAGCTCTCCGATTCCCAACACAAGATACTACGAAGACATGGCCACATCTGAATCACATTTTGAATTTCCAGATCTCGATGAACAGTCGCTCGCAACGCTGTTTTACACATCCGGCACAACAGGAATGCCGAAGGGAGTGGTCTTCACTCATAGGCAACTGGTTCTCCACACACTAGGTATCGCTTCGGGACTGGGTGACGCGTTTGAAAGACTAAACTCTTCTGACGTACTCATGCCGCTTGTTCCATTTTTTCACGTACATGGTTGGGGATTGCCGTATCTCAGTGGGATGTGGGGGATGAAGATAGTTCTGATGGGAAGGTACGATCCAAAGAATATCTTGGAGACCTTGCAAAGGGAGAGAGTGACTTCTTCGGATATGGTGCCGACCGTGCTTAATCTTGTGCTGAATCACCCTGATGTCAACCAGTATCGAGAAGCTCTATCTCGCTGGAAGGTAATAGTTGGCGGCGCTGCGCTTCCAATGGAGCTTGCCCTAACAGCGAGAAAGTTTGGCGTAACAGTCATGGCAGGCTATGGCATGAGCGAAACAGCTCCCGTCCTAACTCTTGGAACTCCCAAGGATGAACAGAGAAATCTCCCAGAGACAGAACTTCTTGAAAAGGTCTTGTTGCAAGCTGGATATGCGGTACCACTGGTAGAGATTCGCGTCGTGGACCCTGAAATGAAAGATGTTGCTCGCGACGGAAGAACGCTCGGAGAGATCGTCGTCAGAACACCATGGGCTACAGAAGGCTATTACAAAGAACCTGAGAAAAGCGATTCGCTCTGGCAGGGAGGTTGGTTGCACACAGGCGACCTCGCTGCAATGAATGAGAATGGTTTGCTCTTGATCAGAGACAGAATTAAGGACGTGGTCAAGAGTGGCGGCGAATGGATATCCTCGCTATTGCTTGAGGACCTTCTAGTTAGGCATCCATCGGTATTGGAAGCTGCAGTCTTTGGTGCGAGAGATCCAAAATGGGGCGAGAGGCCGGTCGCTGTTGTTTGTTTGAAGCAAGGAAAACAGGCGTCGGAGAGCGAATTGCTTTCTCATGTCGCCGCTTTCATTGACGAAGGAAAGATAGCGAAGTTTTGGCTGCCTGAGAAGATAGTCATCATGACGGTTCCGCTACCCAAGACTAGCACTGGCAAGCTTGACAAGAAACCGTTGCGAGAGGAGTATTCAAGTGTGCTGACTGATAATCAGTAACGGCAATTGGCGCGGTTTAATGTCGAGGCACTTTGAGCAAAGAACGACAAGTCGCGTGACCTCCTTCGAACATACGATGTGAAAATTCTTTTCTTGAGACGTTGGGATGCGAGCTCGAAATCCCCTGCAACAGTACTTCTATTCCACGGTATAACTGGTTACAGCGAACCTTATCGAAGAATCATTGCAGATTATCTCTCCAATTCCGGCTTTGCAGTTTATGGGTCGGACTTGAGAGGGCATGATCTCTCTGACGGAACACGTGGAGATTATCCGAGCAGACCGCGGAACATCAACGACTTGATGGAGACTGCATATTTTGTAAAGGAAAGATCAGAAAAGTTAGCCGTCCTTGGGCTTAGTCTTGGAGTTTTCTCTGCAATTGCTGCGGAAAACAGTTATCGCGATAAGATCGACGTGCTAGTTCTACTAAGCGCCGCAAAGAAGGTCAAGTCAATAGTTTATCCTAAACCAACTGCGGTCGCTCTCCTAAAGAGCCTGATTGGAATTTCAATCCTTCGAGGGAGTCCATTGATTGAATACCGCAGAGAAGTCATGACCAGTGTGACTGATTCCCTATTCAATTTCTCATATTCTTCTAGGTTCTATTCGGTGATTTATGGTTCAGACGCTATTGCGGTTCTAAGGATGTTTAAATCAGGCGAAATAGAATCGCTATATCTGGAATTCAGCGAGAGGCTCAAGATTCCTCTGTTCATGAGAGTTGGCGAGATCTATGAGTTGTTCTCAGATGAATCAGTAAAGTAGTTCTTCGATTCCATAGATTGAAACGACAAGGAGTTTCTTGTAGCCTGGAGGAAGACATACTTACTTTCCAAATGGTTCTTGGAATCCGTTAGTCGCATTGCTTCAAACAAAATTCTAGGCTGCAAGTCAGGAATGCGAAACTAAATTCGACGATTAGTGGATGGCGAATTATCTAGTCTACGAGAACGCCATCTGTTAAATTTCTAGAATTTTCATACATATTCCAATTATTGCAACAATTATTGAATAACCATTAACTTGTATCGCAAATTTATGAGTATTCAAGTGGATTTCTCCATATTGTTTAAAAGCTCACGTGAGCGCAAATGTCTCCGGTGGATTGATCGTTTTCTCATGGCTGAACTCCTTCACTCAACAAACATGCTGCAGATCTTGAAACCAAACGGCGAAGTAGACAGAAAACTCGAACCGCGCCTCACCAACGATGAGTTGAGAATGATGTACAGGTACATGGTTCTTACAAGAAGGCTGAGTGAGAAATTGCTTTCACTGCAACGGCAGGGACGGATCGGGTTCTGTGTTGATTCTTCTGGGCACGAGGCCTGCCAAATCGGAAGCGCTTTCGCCCTGTCGCCTGATGACTGGATTTTTCCTTACTACAGAGATTCAGGCATGTGCCTCGTAAAAGGCCTCTCTTTGAAAGAGTTCATGGACCACACGTTCACAAATGAAGAAGACGCGTGCCTCGGTAGACAGCTTAATGTTCACTGGGCATCGAGAGAACATCATATTGTCAGTTCATCGAGCTGCGTTGCAGGTCGGTTGCCGCATGCCGTGGGAGTCGCATACGCGATGAAGTACAAGAACCAAAATGACGTATGCCTCACAAGTCTAGGTGACGGCTCGACATCTCAAGGAGAGTTCCACTCCGCAATGAACTTTGCGGGTGTCTGGAGAGCACCGATTATTTTCTTGGTCGAGAATAATCAATATGCCATATCACTACCTCTGAGATATCAGACTGCCTCTCAGAACATCGCGATCAAAGCGGAAGCCTACGGATTTGAAGGGGTGCAGGTTAACGGCAACGACGTTCTCGCAGTGTACAAGGCAACAAAAATGGCAGTCGAAAAGGCCAGAGCGGGCGGGGGCCCTACTATGATTGAAGCGGTCACATATAGAATGGGCGGCCATTCAAGTTCTGATGATCCGGCCAGATACAGGAATGAGGAAGAGTTGGAATATTGGAAAGCGCGCGACGCAATCCCGCTGTTCAGAAATTATCTTACAAGGAAGAATGCGATACGCGAAGAGGAGTACGATGAAATTGTGCAATCAGTAGACGAAGAGTTAACATTAGCCATACGCGCTAGTGAAAAGATTCCCAAGCCCGCACTCAGTACGTTATTCACCGATGTTTACTCCGAAATCCCTTGGCACATCAAGGATGAGCAAGACGAAGCGTTAGGAGTTGGGGGACAATAACCGCAATTACATTGGTTCAAGCAGTGAACAAAGCTCTCCGCCAAGAAATGAGTAGCAACAGCGACGTCGTACTGCTTGGTGAAGATCTTGGTAGAGATGGAGGCGTATTTAGGGCAACAGAAGGTTTGCTCGACGAGTTTGGTCCGCAACGTGTGATTGACACTCCGCTTTCGGAAGATGGAATTATAGGCACAGCTATTGGCATGTCACTATACGGTCTCTTACCCGTTGCAGAAATCCAGTTCATGGACTTTGCTTACCCCGCCTTCAATCAGATAGTGAATGAGCTTGCAAAATTCAGGTACAGGTCTGGAGGGGAGTTCTCTCCCAGGGTAGTTGTCAGAATGCCGTACGGAGGAGGAATCAAGGGTGGACTTTACCACTCGCAAAGTACCGAAGCCTTTTTCATACACACTCCGGGTCTGATTGTTCTAACTCCATCTAACCCACACGATACCAAAGGCTTGCTTCTTTCTGCGATGCGCTGTCCCGACCCTGTTATATTCCTCGAGCCAAAGAGGATCTACAGGACTTTTCGGGAGGAGGTGCCGGACGATGACTACACGACACCCATTGGAAAAGCTAGTGTGGTCTCCGAAGGAAGCGATGTCACGCTACTGAGCTGGGGTGCTATGGTTCAGACCTGCAATGAGGCTGTCGCTTTAGCGTCAAAGGAGAACATCAGTGTCGAGCTCATCGACTTGAGATCCCTTCTCCCGTTCGACATTGAATCGATTTTGCGATCGGTTAAGAAAACCGGAAGGCTCGCCATAGCTCACGAAGCACCCAAGATTGGCGGTTTCGGAGGGGAACTCGCGGCCCAAGTCAGCGAGAGGGCCATAGATTCTTTGCAAGCACCAATTTTGCGCGTGGGAGGATACGACACTCCTTTCCCCTACTCGTTGGAAAATCAATACCTTCCCTCATCTAGTAGAGTGCTTAAAGCGATAAAGAATCTAGCTGGTTACTAGACGATATGCCTCCTTACGAATTCAAGCTTCCAGACGTGGGCGAAGGTGTGGCCGAAGGCGAGGTCTTGAAATGGCTGGTATCTGAGGGGGATTTTATCAAAGAAGATCAACCGTTAGTAGAGGTCATGACGGACAAAGTCAATGTCGAGATAGCTTCGCCCAAGTCAGGCAAGATTGCAAGAATTCTCGCAAAGGTGGGGCAGATAGTAAAGGTTGGAACTAGCATAGTCGTCTTCGACATTGATGACGAGCCGGGCCCGCAGAAATCAAGCCTCGAAGCTTCTCCAGCCACGGCTACGTCTGTAGCTACTCCTGAAGTTGCACTAAGCGAAGCGAACGTGCTTGCAACCCCTGCAACGAGGAAGCTTGCGAACGATCTTGGAGTCGATCTTAGCGCAGTCACCGGTACCGGTCCGAGAGGCCGCATAACCCCTGATGATGTGAAAAGCTTCGCTCAAAGTCACGTGTCAACAAGCCTTTCAGTATCATCTTCGTCCATGCAAGACGAAGAGCGAGTGCCTTTGAGAGGCTTGCGCAAAATCATAGCTGAAAGGATGAGCAAATCTGCCCACATGGCCGCACAGGTCACTCATGTTGACGAGTGTGACGTTACCGAACTTGCTCTGCTTCGGAGCCACCTTAACAGCGAATCCGGTAGTGGAGTTAAGATCACGTTTTTGCCATTGCTCATAAGAGCAGTGATTCCGGCATTGAAAGAATACCCGTATGTTAACGCGCTTTTCGACGACGACAAGCAAGAAATTGTTTTGAAGAAGACATACAACATTGGAATCGCGACTGACACTGAGCAAGGGCTGATTGTTCCGGTGATCAAAGATGCTGACAAGAAAGATGTCTACGAATTGGCATTCGAGATTGATAACCTTGTAACAAGAGGTAGAGCTGGCAAATTGAGCCTTGACGACGTTAGAGGTTCGACTTTCACTCTGACGAACGTGGGTGCGATAGGCGGTTTGTATTCGACTCCTCTTGTATATTACCCAGAAGTTGCTATCATAGGAATCCAGCGAATCGTCAAGAGACCAGTCGTAAGAAATGACTCAATCGTAGCGAGAGATATGATGAACCTCTCGCTCAGTTTTGACCACAGAGCTATCGATGGAGCGTACGCAGCTCGCTTTCTGAACCGAATCATCAGAGAGATTGAAAACCCTGCCAGCCTTGCCTTAAGTTGATTGGGTTTCGGGCGTGAAGTAGACATCTGAAACCAAATACTTCGGCTCCCGCCTGAAGTTCGCCTTCACAGTCATCCCAGTGTAGATGTCCTCTTGCTTTGCCCCGATCAACCTCGACAGAAAGAGAGTGCCGACACCTTCAAACTCCACAACGACCAAGTTGAACGGGGTTTCGTTCAGAAATTCCTCACTCCCAAAGTAGCAAGTCGTCCACGAGTGAACCTTGCCCACCAATGGCAGGTCCAGCCACTCGGTTTCGCTACCACATTCCATACAATGACCACGTGGAGTGCCATATTTTGTCTTGCATTTCTTGCAAATACTTCCCATCAACTTGCCTTTTGCAAGTTCCAAAAAGAACTTTGAATCTTCGGCGTAGCTATGTACGTAATTTATCTTGTATGGAGAGAGTATTACAAGATCTTCTCCGCCCGCGGGATCTTCGTAAATTGCAGATCCAGTCTTCTTGATCTCTTCCATTACATCTCTGAACTTCTGGAACTTGACTGGAGTATCCATTCTAAGCGGCCTCCATGATTGTCACAGTCACCGAAGATCCTGTTCCCGCATGCGAATGTATCAGACCGCGTTTAGGATCTTTTATCTGCAATTCACCGGTGCCAAAGTGCTTCTTTATCGTCTTTTGAAGCTGCCAAAAGGCAAACACTCCCTGCATTATTCCCGTCGCTCCTACCGGGTGGCCGCAGGCTATCAGACCTCCTGATGGATTTACCGGGATTGTGCCTGTTGTTGGTAGTTTCAAGCCATAATCGATATTCTTTAAGAAAGGATGCCCCTGTTCGACGAAATCGTAGCCTTCGCCATACTTACACAATCCCAAGTCCTCGTAGGTTTGTATCTCGGAGCTTGCGTAAGCATCATGTAGCTCTATGAAATCGAGTTTTTTCTTTGGATCAGTTTCAATTCCAGCGTGCCTGTAGGCTTCTATTGCAGCTGCTCTCCCAGCTCTAAAAGAGTGAACGCCGGGATACTTCAAATCCTTGTAATCTCTCTTTTTCTCCCACGGAAGCAACATCACATCACTATGCGGTCTGTCCGCGAGCCTCATCGTGTCAGTGCCGCAACCAACTCCACTAATCAAAACGGGTTTCTTGGTTAACTTGTATGCAACATCCTCTGAAGCTAGTATCATCACTGCCGCGCCATCACTCATTGTGCAGATGCAAGGTCTATTCAAAGGATAGGATATCATCTCACTTTTCAGGACTTCGTCGACAGAGATCTTCATCGGATACTGGGCGTATGGGTTGTGGAGTGCGTTAGTGTGATTTTTAACAGACACGAGTGCCATTATTCTCATCGCTTCCTTTATCGCGAGTTCCTGAGCCTTTTTCTCGTCCTTCACGTCCTTGAACCTGCTCTTCCTTACAAATTCATAGATGTGCCGCTGCACCATGAGAGCATAATATCCAGTGTAAAATCCTCCGACAGGATAGTCAAAGTTGGTGTCTGATGCAAGCGCTATGAACTCGTTTCCTTTCCAGGTCTCAACTCTTGACATCGTCTCAAACCCCGCGACCAAGCAAATGTCGCTTCTCCCGCTTGCCACGGTCTCCCAGCCTGCCTGTATGCACTGGCCGCCTGTTGCGCCACCCCATTCGATACGCCTAGAGTCCTTCGGATTTAGTCCCAGATAGTCCTGAACCATGCTTGCGGCTTTCAGTTGTCGGGCAAAGTGATCTGAAAAGTACGAAATCCTGCTACTCTCAATATCCTTCAGTTTCAGTTTGGGGCAATCCCTCATCGCATAATCAAAGGCCTTCTTAACCATCAACCTAAAGTCCATATTCGGATGGGCCTTCGCAAATTTTGTTACTCCTCCTGACACAACATAGACTCTTCTCTTGCTCTTGGTCTTCATAGAGTCAAACTCAGCTTCATTCGGAGCTTCTGTCTACCCTTAAGCTTTCTGTTATTTTCACTAGTCGTCCGGCGATCGACTAGATGTTTTGGCCCATGTTTTTAGGAAGGTTAAAATTGATCGTCCAGTCTTTTTGGTACGTTGCAGCTCTTTCATCCTGAACACAGGAATTCCCTGGAAGCATTCTATTCCAATGATGCGGAAACCTACGTCCAGTTGCTCGAAGGACTAGCGAACATATTGAACGAGTCAGTCCTGCCCCATTCCGCAAACTACGATCTAAGAAATGAGAACATAGCAAGTTCGCGCGGGGTGCTCTTTGAGAACGGGATTGGCAAGATAATATTCTCAAAATCGTTGGGAGGACTGGAGCTTCCGTTCGGAGTATATTCTCTAGCGATGGAACTTGTCGCTTCTGCTGACGCTCCAACCGCCATGAGCCTTGGCATACACAACACAGTAGCCGATGGCATCTATCAATTCGGCAACGACTCGCAAAGAAAGTTGTTTTGTCAAGACTTGGTAGAAGGGAAGAAGCTAGCATCTTTTGCCCTAACCGAGCCTACTTCAGGTTCGGATGCTAGAAGAATGCAAACGAGAGCTGTAAAGAAAGGGAACAAGTACGTGATAAACGGTACGAAGATGTTCATTACGAACGCTGGTGAAGCGGATGTTTACTTTGTTTTCACGAGTACCGAGAAAGGACATGCCGTCTTTCTAGTCGAAAAGACAAATTCAGGCATGAAAGTTGGAGAGGACATACAAAAACTAGGTATGAAAGGTTCAAGGACTGCCGAAGTAAGGTTTGTTGATTGTGAAGTTCCAGAAGGAAATCTTGTAGGGTTGGATGGCCCAGCTTTTGAATACGCGAAATTCATGTTGAATGGAAGTAGAATAATCATGGGTTCCATATGCGTCGGGATAGCTCGCATTGCTCTCGAAAAGGCCGTCAGCTATTCTGCACAAAGGAAGGTTTTCGAACGCACTCTTTCTGACTTTCAGATGACTAGAGAAAAGATCGCGAACATGCGAACCGATATCAGCTCGTCAAGACTATTGTGCATGTACGCTGCCAGATTGAAGGAATTGAGTATTGATTTTGCGAGCGAAGCCGCGCAAGCGAAAATTCTAGCAACAGAGTCAGCTGCGCGCGTTTGCGATCATGCAATCCAAATTCTCGGAGGGTATGGTTATACTGATGATAACATACACAGGCACTGGAGGGATGCGAGATTACTCACCATCGGGGAAGGGACATCTGAGGTTTTGAGATTGTTAATTGGGAACAAGGAAATTTCTTCCACCAGAGATTGACTAAAGAAGTTAGCTTTTCTCACGGGTCCAGCTCTTGCTTATTTCTTCGAGAGAGTCCGGATTCTCAACAGTTGAAACGTCCTGACTCGAACTATCTTTTAGAACAGTTGACTTGATCAGCCGTCTGAGTATCTTTCCAGATCTTGTACGTGGCAAATCGCTTACCAAGATAATTTCATCTGGTTCTAGAGTCTTCCCAAGATTCTTGATGACGATCGAACGTATGGATTCAGCTATCTCGGCATTTGGTTCGACGTTCGGCTTCAGCTGAACAAAGCAGAATAGTTTTTCACCCTTCAACGCGTCAGGAATTCCAATTGCTGCAGATTCAGCAATATTTGGATGTGAATTTATCACAGATTCGATCTCTGCAGGCCCAATTCTTCGACCCGCAACCTTAATCACGTCATCTGACCTTCCTTCAAGAAACCAATACCCATCAGAGTCAACAAGGGCCCAGTCTCCATGGTACCACGCACCAGGAAATTTCTTCCAATAGGTCTCGATGTAGCGGCCGTAATCATTCCAAAAACCTCGCGTCATGCTTGGAGCGGGCTTTTTACAGATCAGGTATCCGATTTCTCCTCTGACTGGGTTGCCATTATCGTCAAAGACATCAATATCCATGCCCAGTGCAGGGCCCCATAGTGTCGAAGGTTTTAGCTCGACTATTGGAGATGGCATCAGAAATCCTCCAAATATCTCGGTTCCTCCTGACAGGTTTATCATTGGGCAATCCCAGTCTCCGACGAATTTCATTTCCCACATCCAGGTATCCGGGTCTATAGGTTCACCCGTGTTTCCTAGAGCTCTGAGCGATTTCAGGTTGTGATTCGTCAATCCCGCTTCGCCGTATTTTTTTAGCAGTCTCATTGTGGTGGCTGAATGTCCCAAGTGGGTGATTTTGTATTTCTCAATCATCTTCCATATCCGATCCGGTCCGGGATAGTCCGGCGCCCCCTCGAATATCACGTGAGTTGCGCCGGCTAACTGGGCTCCAACTATCTGCCACGGACCCATCATCCAGCCAATGTCAGATATCCACATGAACATGTCTTCCTTTCTCACGTCAAGGTTGAACGCAAGCTCCTTCCCTGGCTGAAGCATAGCCCCGATTTGGCTTATCACTGCACCCTTCGGCTTGCCGGTCGTTCCAGACGTGTAAAGGAGAATCGCCGGATCGTCAGGCGACATGCGCTCAGCATCGCATTTCGCAGATTCCGAATTCACTTCATCATATGAGAAATCACGACCTTCTTTCATTGATACATTCGATCTGAGTCTTTCAACCACTAGCGTCCTAGCTGGATGCCTCGGACCTGAAATCTGAAGTGCTTCGTCGACTACAGGTTTGATCTCTATCCGTTTCCCCCGCCTGAAGTACCCATCAGTTGTGAGCATGATTTTTGCATCAGAGTCAGAAAGTCTGCTCGCTATAGCACTTGAACCATATCCACAGAATATCGGCGAGAACACAGCTCCGATTTTGGTAGCTGCAAAGAGGCATGTGATTACTTCAGGACACATCGGAATGCATGAAGCTACAACGTCTCCCTTCCTGACGCCCTCTCCTCTAAGGTAATTTGAAAGCATGTTAGTCTCCCTTGCAAGCTCGGTGTAAGTTTTCCTTCGTTCAATTCCATCTTCACCTTGCCAAATGAATGCCAGACTATTTCCTTGCGAAGCAGAAATCTTGTCAACTGCGTTGTGCGTAAGATTGATTGATCCCCCACAAAACCAAGACGCTTGCTCGATTCCCCTAGAAGTATCAATGACTTTCGAGTATGGATGGGACCACACTAGTCCGAGCTCTTTTTCGCATTTTTCCCACCACCAAGAAATGTCACGTGTAGACCTTTCAACCAGCGCTGCATAAGTTTCGATGCCCACTTTCTGCATGAAGTGCTTTACTCGTGTAGCTTCAGCGTACTCTTTTGACGGCTTCCAAACTTTATCTTGTGCCAGTTCGCACCATCGCCTAAACAGACCGCATCGTGATCGAGTCCAATTGGGTCAGTTTACTCACTAACATCAAAGTACTATATATCCGAATGTGACTCACCGCGCAAGAATAGATGAAGCCTCTCGAAATTCATTATAATCCGAACATGCGAATATTTCTCGGGTTTTGAGTGCATGCTTTACGTCAAGAAAGTTGGTGTAGTTGGCGCAGGTACGATGGGAAACCAGATCGCCCAAATCATGGCATTGAACGGCTACGAAGTCTACCTGAAAGACATCTCCAAAGAATTCCTGGATCGAGGAATGGTCAGCGTGAGGAAGAGTCTCAACGATCTTGTTAGCTTCCACATGTCCAAAGCAGACAAAGAGATAAAGAGAATCCAAGAACAAGATGGAATTGTCCTAACAGAAGAGCAAAAGGCGACAGCGAGAGCAAAACTCAAACCAACCTACGACGAAAAAAGATCTTCTGAAATTCTAACAAGGATTCACACCACCGAAAGCTATGAACCTTTCAAAGACGTAGATCTTGTGATAGAAGCAATAGTGGAAGAAATAGAGGCAAAGAAGAAACTCTTCACGGAACTGGATCAGATTACAAAGAACGCGATCCTTGCGTCAAACACCTCTGGACTGTCGATTACTGAAATGGCAGGAGTCACGAAACGTCGCGACAAAGTGATTGGAATGC
>DAHVAI010000492.1 GCA_027314685.1 Nitrososphaerota archaeon
ATGATTTGCAATCACCTCTTAACACTTCGCAATCCTTAGGTGTCGCAACGGGATCTACAGCTGTAGAAAAATTATCAAAGATGCTCACATCGTTTCCCTGCAAGGCAAGCTTAGTACACAAAGAGCTTCCAATAAATCCAGCGCCGCCAGTAACGAGTATTTTCATAATTCCTCATCAATGCTGGCAAGTACAGTATTAATCGTTAGCTTTGCCGAACAGGATTTGGTCTAGGCCATTAGCCTGAATAACAATGTCTTACTACGATAGAGTCGCATTAAATCCTGTAAAGGGCCAAGAACGCTTTTTTAAAACCCACTAGGTCCGTATCAATAGTGTATCGTCAGGGTCGTGGTGGGCCTGAGTTCCCTACGAGGAGCGAAGTTACCGGATTTGGACAATTGTCATTTGCAGATTGTCTGCGTTGTGAATCTTTCTACCATAGAAAGCAAATTGAAAATCAATTGACGTATATCGGTAGTGGATATAGTGTCTGAAATCCGGATGCAAGATATAAATATCGAGTATGGATTGTAGACGAGTACGATGTATACTCTGGAACCAAGCGCATCGCTCTGTAACACAAAGGAGTTTAGTGAAAGTGGAAACGACCAGCTTTGAGAAAGAAGAGCGTCTTCAGAGTGTTCCAGACGAGATCTCAAAAGAAGAAGTCACGATAGTTTTACCAGTTCTTAATGAGGAAAAGGCAGTCGGACCAGTCATAAGAGAACTGGTGAACGAAGGTTATCACAATTTGATGCTCGTGGATGGTTACTCGACGGATGCGACGATAGAAAACGCGAAGCATTTAGGCGTTCAGGTAGTTCAACAACATGGTAGGGGAAAGACTGGTGCCATACAAACTGCAATAGATCATGTTACAACTCCTTATCTCCTTGTCATGGATGGAGACTTTACGTACGCGGCGACGGACATTCAACGAATGCTTCCACACGCAAGAAAGCACGACGAAATAATTGGTGCGAGAAAGAACATCGATAACATTGTACGGAGCCATAGATTTGGGAATTCTCTTATCACAAAAATCTTCAATCTTCTATTAGGGACTAAATTGAGTGATGTCCTCTCAGGAATGTATCTGTTGAAGACTG
>DAHVAI010000493.1 GCA_027314685.1 Nitrososphaerota archaeon
TCTCGTTTTGAACTCCCATTTACCAGATCAGGAGCTTCAATGATTCTATGCTTCTTGTGTACTCGGAATCGAGTTCTATCGAAATCTTCTTGTTGTATTTTGTCTCTATGAACGACAGAACCTTGTTTAGGCGATCTGCCAGCTGAAGCTTTTTTCAGTGCGATCCGATGCGTCGTTACTTGCAGCTATCACTTTTTTCATTGGATTTATCGACAGCGGGCTTGCAATGCCTTCCCTGTTTATTTCTCCAATCACCTCAACTGCCAAGCAAGGAGAGGATTTATGAGGAGTGTAGATCACACTCAGTCCTTCGCAGTCCTTCGGGACTATGTGGAGATCAGAAGCCATCTTTTGCACATCAACAGGTGGGAGCTTTGCGAGTATTTCCTCCGAGAATTCTCCAATTTTCTTCAGTATCACGTATGTCGATGACGCGTTTCTTCTGTGGTCGTGCGCCACTGTGCTACCAGCGACGATGTCGGACAGAGGAGGAAGACCGAGCATCTTGATTGCGTACGATTTGTATCCAAGCGACCATGCAGCTACGAAATTCAGTGCGCTGTTCTCATCTTCTTGGCTCAGCGAGCTTGACAGAGCAGAGCGAAATCCTCTCGCAAACCAGAGCGGGAGCGACGTCCTCCCAGATGCCCTATTGTTTTCGCAGAACCTGACTCGCTGGTCAGGGGGGCAATAATCTAATTTCAATCAAGAACCGCGACTCAGAATTGGGAGTCGCCATTAGGAATGCACCTTTCGGTCCATAATCTCTCACTAATCGAGAAGCTTTCTTTGGGAACTCTACCTCGTACTTTCAAAGGCCCGTGATTCCGACAATGCTCTCGTAGAAACTCAAAGAAACTTGTGCTTATAAATTCTTAAAAAGAGAGCGGAATAGAACCGGAAAAAGCCAAAAGGATGTCGCAAAGGAACTAATCGAAAGCACTGAAGATCGAGACAATCCCACTTTGAAATCTAGTAATGGGGAAATTTACTATAGTTAACTCGGTATGGGATCTAAAGATCTCGGAAAAAGAATGTTGGACATCGATTCGCAAAAAAATGAATACTTTCAGCTGAACCAGAAGAACTCAGACAAAGCTTGGATGCATACTTGGAAAAGAGACTCGACTCAAAAGAATATTGCATTTTATGTTCGGTTTAGCTTTATACCCAAGGAGAGCTAACAATCCCACTTTTCGCATTTTGCCATCAACCTCATTTTCCGGCGTTTCGCCTTCTCGAGATGAAAGTTCCTCCAGCAATCATTGCTAACACCACGACGATTGCGAGAGCTCGATCAAAGTCATAGTTAGGTACAGGCGAAATTGTTACGCCTGTCGCGCTCGTACTTTGACTAGTCTTGGTGCTGGAGGTAACAACAGAGGATGTTGAGAGAGTAGATGAGCTACTGCTCGAAGGTGTACTTGTGGTAGTAGTCGTGATGTTAACAGTGGTGCATCCTGGCGCGCAGGAAGCGCTAATCTCGCTAAAAGTTACCGGGTTTAACGCGTTACCGCCCATATCAAAACCGAGATTTGAAGACGAAGAGAAATTCAAGGATGCGTCAGAATACGCCCAGATTGAATCAGGATAGGCAAGTGGAATCACAGGAAGATACTGGCTGTTTAACCCGTCAATGCTCACAATATCACTTTGAATCGCGTTAGGATTAGTCGAAGTGTTCGCGCTAGATAGAAGGGAGTAATACTGGGACTCTACATTATTTGGCAAAATCCAATTTGACTGAACACTACGCTGTGAAGACCAAGGAAAGTAGTTTTCGTACGTAGGCAGCGCGTCAACGTATCCCAAACCAAAGATGGGACTAGTCCCAGTCGACGAAACTACAATCTGATTGCTGATATTACTACTATACGGAGGGGGGAAGTAGCTTCCGAAAGTGTAATTTTCGACAATGTTTCCAATGGGCCCTGAAACCAATTTCACGCTCATTCCAATCGATTGTAAGTTACTTTGAACTAACTCGGCCGCTTGAAGATCTCCATTATACGTAGTATCTGTGAATATCGTGAAACTGACCTGGCTACCATTCGAATACTCTAGCTTGTTGTTGGAATACTTGAAGCCCAGCGAAGTAAGATTAGTCTTTGCAAGAGCAGGATTGTACTGATATTGAGTTGCACTATCGTTGTACCAAAGCGTAGCAGAGGGCGGAATTAGTCCCTCGCCTTCAAATCCTGGCGTAGCGTAGCCATCATACACATTATGAGCGATTGCCGAGGTATTGATCGAGTAAGCTAGCGCC
>DAHVAI010000004.1 GCA_027314685.1 Nitrososphaerota archaeon
GGTGGCGCCGTTGGAAGCTATACCTCCAATAGATGAAAGATACCTTGCTGACGCACTTGAAAGTGTGCCGGTCACGAAGGGTGACAACATCATGATTCCGTACTTTGGTGGCCGTCTTACCTTCCAAGTCCTCGGTGTCAGCCCAATGGCAGATGCAGTCTTGATCACCCAGAGGACGATTTTTGCAATCTCTGAAAAAGGAGAGACACTACGTGGTGTTCCTCAGGTCACGTACGAAGACATCGGTGGATTGAAGGACGAGATCCAAAAGGTGCGCGAGATGATTGAACTCCCGCTTCGTCATCCTGAAATCTTTGAAAAGTTAGGCGTAGAGGCGCCAAAGGGAGTGTTGCTATATGGTCCACCGGGCACGGGAAAGACACTCTTGGCGAAAGCAGTTGCAAATGAGAGTAATGCTCACTTCATCAGTATCTCGGGTCCAGAAATCATGAGCAAGTTCTACGGGGAATCTGAGGCAAGACTGCGAGAGATTTTCAAAGAAGCAAGAGAGAAAGCCCCTACGATCGTTTTCATAGATGAGATCGACAGCATTGCGCCTAAACGCGAAGAAGTGACCGGAGAAGTCGAAAGGCGCGTAGTCTCACAATTGCTTTCGTTGATGGACGGGCTAGAGGCGAGAGGCAAGGTCATCGTGATTGCCGCAACAAACAGACCGAATGCAATAGATCCTGCACTTAGGCGTCCAGGAAGGTTTGACAGGGAAATCGAGATTAAAGTCCCCGACAAGCGCGGCAGGTTCGAGATACTGCAGATTCACACTCGACACATGCCTCTGACCCAAGAGGTCGATCTGGAGAAACTTTCTGCGGTAACTCATGGATTTGTTGGTGCTGACTTGGAATACCTCTGTAAGGAGGGCGCGATGAAGACGTTGCGACGCATGCTTCCAGAATTGAAACTGGAAGAGGATAAACTCCAGCCGGAATTCCTCAATAGACTTCAGGTCACGATGGAGGACTTTGAAAACGCATTGAGGGATGTTATGCCCTCTGCGATGCGCGAAGTCTACCTTGAGACTCCCGATGTTCACTGGTCAGACATTGGAGGCCTTGACGCTGTAAAGAAGGAACTGCAAGAAGCTGTGGAGTGGCCACTAAAGTACCCGGACCTTTACACGGCAATCGGATACAGCATGCCGAAGGGTATTCTGCTCTATGGTCCTTCAGGCACTGGAAAGACTCTACTTGCTAAATCTGTAGCGACAGAAAGCGAAGCAAACTTCATCAGCGTTCGAGGACCTGAACTTTTATCAAAATGGGTTGGCGAATCCGAACGAGGTGTTAGGGAAGTCTTTAGGAGAGCTAGACAGGCATCTCCATGTGTCATCTTTTTCGACGAAATTGATGCGCTTGCCCCGGTAAGGGGTCTCGGCGGCGACAGCATGGTCACAGAACGTGTCGTGAGCCAGCTATTGACTGAGCTTGACGGTATTCAGACTCTGAACGGAGTTGTCGTTCTTGCTGCCACAAACAGAATGGACATGGTGGATCCAGCACTTTTGCGCGCTGGACGCTTTGACAAGCTACTGTTTATTCCACCGCCAGACAAACCTGCGAGAAGAGCAATACTCGACATTCAGACAAAGCACAAACCGATCTCCAAGGAGTTGGATCTAGATCGTGTTTCTGAGATGATGGATGGATTTACGGGCGCGGACATCACATCGGTTGTAAACACGGCTGTGTCTCTCGTGCTGCAAGAATATGTTGCAAAATTCCCGAAACCGGAAGACGCAAAGAAAAATGCGACAGACGCAGTAGTCACTATGCGACACTTTGAAGATGCAATCCGCAAGGTAAAGACATCAAGAGAAGGAAAACCAATCGAAAAGGTTGCGGTTCCGTACTATCGCTAACTCCAAAGGCCTTAATACCCAATTTTGAAAATTCAGCCCCGAGCGTAGCAATTGCCTGACAACAGCTCAGAGACTCCGAGGAAAGGGGGAGGAGCTAGAGTCCTAGAAAAGTTTGGAGTTAGGGTTGGGCAAAAAGTAGAGGTAAGCACAGTTGATGGG
>DAHVAI010000005.1 GCA_027314685.1 Nitrososphaerota archaeon
TTTCAGCTTATGGCTGTGATCAACGTTTAAAAGTTTGAACTAACCCTGCCAAGGGTGAAAAGAAAGGAGTCAGGTGGGAAACATAGAAGAAACACTTGTAGTGAAGCCTCGAGTTGGTGTGGCAACATCTAGTGGCAGAGCTTACTTCCGCATATCGAACCTTATGAAAAGAACTGGCATACCCTTTGTTGATGTAGTGATCACAGGAGATAGAGGGGACGATGCCTCGTTACCCTTCACGGCATTCCGCGATTACAGTCTTGTGATTACAACTAGGAAAGAAAGAATTCAATTTCAAAGTGACAACATTGTTTGTGAGGAAGATATTGGAGACGATGTAGGATTGGCAAAGCAGAAACTGATATCTCTGCTTTATCCTGTTAGATCAACCGACACGTTTGTCGTGGGAATTGACCCTGGCAAGCGAACGGGTTTGGCTGCCTTCTTGAATCAAAGAGAAATCGAAAGCACAGTATTCATGACTCAGGAAGCAACTCTTGCAAGAGTAAGCGCTCTTGTTGACAACGCGCCTGGCGTTAGGAAGGTGGTGAACATAGGCGCAGGAAATCCGTATCTCGCATTGAACCTAGCGAGAATGATCGAGGAGAAGTACAAGACTTTGGTTGAGATCAACCTTGTCAACGAGAGTGGAACATCAAACCTAAGGCGGAGAAATCGTCTGGTTGCAGGGACAAGAGATCAACGCGCAGCTAGGCTCATCGCATTCAGGACTGGAGTAAGATACAATCCCTAGACAGTTTTAGTTGAGTATCAAATTCTTTACGGTTTCGATATCACGCTTGTCGTCGCCTTCTTTCTCCAGTGGTGTCTCAAGAACAACAGGAATGTGTGACAACCCTTTTTCGTGCAAAATTGCAGACATGCCCTTTAGTCCTATATGCCCTTTTCCAATGTGCTCATGACGATCTAGTCCATCTCCGAGTTTTCCCCTCGAATCATTCAAATGAATCAAGAAAAGCTTGTCAAGACCTATTTCAAGTTCAAACTTCTTAATTGTCGTGCGAACTGATTCGACAGACGAAAGATCGTAGCCTACGGCGAATGCATGACATGTATCGAGACATACTCCAACCCGATCCGTAACTGACAACCGATCAATGACTCGCTTAATTTGAGGAAATTCTGAACCTACACTATTCGTGATACCAGCAGAATTTTCGAGCAGTAACCTTACGTCTCCGCCTTGTGAAAGTACCTCGTTGCACGCATCTGTGATTCTCTTATGGCCTTCTTCGATGCTGGTCCCCATATGACTACCAAAATGCAAGACCAAATTTTTTACTCCCAATTGATCGCACCGCGTCATTTCTCTCTTCAGGACCTCTACAGATTTTGCGAAGAGTTTGCTATCGGGCGAAGAAAGATTTGGCAGGTATGGCATGTGCGCGAAGGGATGAAAATTAAACGCGTGTATCTTTCTTTTGAAAGATGCAACTTCCTCCGATTTAAGATTTGACGCGTTCAACTGCCTAGGGCTGCATGTAAAAATCTGAAATGTCCCGACGCAACCTGCTTCGATTGCTCTGTCAACAGCTAGGTCTAACTTCTGCGAAATCGATACATGAATTCCGACTGAATGATTTATTACCTCAGCGAAAATATCCGACATTGGTCTTCGATGTCATAGAAGAAGAAACAAAGCTTTCGATCAGCTCGAGACAGGTCAAGCTTTAATAAGCATCTATCAAAAATTCGTTTACGAAGACTAGCGGGGTGGGGAAGCCAGGTTATCCCGGCGGGCTCATAATGTGGGCTGTTTCAGCAGCGTTAGATTCAGCGTTACCATGAGAAACCCGCAGAGCGGTGGTTCAAATTGATCGCATTTCATTGCGATCATGAGTGTCCACCCCCCGCTACTCTATTCTTGAACTCGTGGCGCGAGGTAGAACTGCAATCGGCCCTTGCTATTTTCGCCGAGCTTAAACTCCATCCTTAGCGGCATTTTACTTGAATATTCAAATTTGATGGTGTCTGAGGCAGAACCTGCAGCTTTGGTGATCTTCAGTAGATACTCAATACTGTATGTTGACTTCGCCTCTTTTTGGGTGCTTAGGCTGATTAGGTCTCCTTTTCCATTCTCTGCCTTTTCAATCACTACTGAAGCCTTGCCTGTATCACCCTTGCCAGAAAACAGAACTCTGTTACTGTCTGAGTCGATGCTTATATGATTCGATATAGCTGACACATCGTTAAGGATTCTATCAAAGGAAGGTTCAGTAGTAACGAAACTCGCGTCAAAAGTCAGTTTTGGAAGAGGTGTGTTGCTTTGGTTGGATTCTATAAGATGCAATTCAAATTCACGTTTGTAGCCGTTGCTCACTTTAACATTAAGGGATTCTGTTCCTTCTCTCGAGATCTCAACTGAATCTTTGCTCTCTGCTCTCCTAATCAATTTCGCGAAATCTTCCATTCTAACAGTAAATCTGTCTGACTTTTCACAAGCGAATTTTTCAAAGTCAGAGCTTGGCCAAAATAGATCTACAAGTGCAACGTGAGAGGGATCCATTGCTCGAAAAGTGATACCATCAGGTGTTACATCGAAAGTTGCCTCCTCGACAAGCGTTTGGATGGAAGCCGTAACTGCCTTCCACTCGCTTGGTGTTTTCGATCTTGCGACGAAAGACGCCGCTTTAGTATCTCCTGCCATCGAAGGCTAACTTTATGGTTTGGTTATTTAATGCTTAACAATGAGAAGTGGCGTAGAATTCAGCTGTACTGTCTCCAAGTATACGCGCACTTTTCACAACGGAAAAACTGAGTGGGTGGTTCGTCTCCGCTTCTTGTCTGGAGAAACCACCAAAAAGCTGTATTGTGACCGCACTTCGGGCAATCGACATTTGTGGTTGGCATAGTTTTGATTTTCTCCTCACGATCGCCGACTACCTTTATCGTTGAGTTTGATTCAGAATCAATTTCTTCTGGAAGAGTGACGCTTGTTTCTGCCTCTATGGAGTATCCGCATTTGTCACAGACCTGCAAAGGCGTAGGCTTCTGTGCCTTGAACCTGAGCCTAGTACCACAT
>DAHVAI010000010.1 GCA_027314685.1 Nitrososphaerota archaeon
CTTCAGCGAGTAGACTACGACCAGTCGATCTCAGTTCAACGTCCGCATCTCTCACAGCATCTAGATAGTAAAGCGGTACGGCTTTAGCCATTCTTGAATTGAACTGAATTGGCTCGCTTTCGTGTCCGAGGGTCGGTTGAAGTGTAACCTTCCATGTATAACTGCCATCCTCTTCCTGCCTATATTCTCCCTTTACCGAGACAAATGTCTCCCCCCGCTCTTCTCCCAAGCGTTCTTTGAAAATCGCTTCTAGTTCTTTATGACCCTGCAAATACCCCAGCTCAACAGTAATGGTGAACCAACGCTCCCCCTCATTGAGAGCCTGCTCATTGATGTCGTCTTCCGTTATCTGGAGCGCCAGTCTGTTTGCGTCCGTACCGAACAAGAGCCTAAGGGAATGGAGAAGATTTGACTTGCCAGAATTATTTTCACCACAGAGAATTAAAGGGTTATGAGGATAAATGGTTACATCCCTAAGATTCCTGAAGTTGTTCACAGTGATTTTCCGAATTCTCATGTCAACCTCGCAACTTACTCACTACTGTTGGATTTTCTAGTGCTGCTAGCCTGAGTAGACGCCACTGAAGAATCACGAGCAGTGTGTGGTAAATACTCCGCTATTACTTGCTGGCCATCCTCGCACACTTGTGCAAATGGACAAGCTATACACTTATCCCGAACAGGGCTTGTAGGAAAGTCGTCGAACCTATCTGCCACTAGAATGTCAGCGGCACCTGCCAATATTGCACCTTTTACATCCTCAATCACGTGAGCATCAAGTCTCAATGGATAGGAAGAACCAGTCCTCAAGTAGGCAAGTTCAAGAGCGACAGTGTCTACAGATACGTTGTATTTCGTTGCTGCCCAAAGACCGTAAACCGCCATTTGCAGTTCGTTATCCTCAGGCCTCTCCTCTCCAGTCTTCCAATCCGTCACAACAATCGTCCCATCGGGAGATCTTGTTACATAGTCAGCTTTTACAATTACCTTGATCCCTTCGAGGAC
>DAHVAI010000017.1 GCA_027314685.1 Nitrososphaerota archaeon
TTCATTCGTTGGCAGTCAGGTTGTCTTACATAAGAGAAATACACCTGATTACTGAAGGAGCAGATGGCGATGAGGTCCTGAGTAAGCTATTTCCAGAGGGTAGAAAAGGTTACAACGTATCTGTTTACAATAGAAAAGGCAATACCCTCTTAAGAGTCATATCAAATCAGTATTATCTAGAAAAGTCAAACTACGTATCCAGATTGAGTCGCAATGTCGATGAAGTTGATAGTAATTGCGAACTCTTACTCAAGTATCCATTTGAGGAATTATACAGGATTCCCGCATCGGCCACTATGGCAGTGGGGAGGCGCCTTCAAGATTACTTCACTATTAGAGAGGAAATTTCGCTACACCTTTCACACATCTGGCATCCATATAAGGCAAAGTTCCATCCTAGAATGGTGAGAGCCATTCTCAATTATTTATGCCCTGAGAATAACGCTCTAGTAATGGACAACTGGGCAGGAAGCGGTACGTTGAACGTCGAGTCGACTTTGATGGGGCTTAATAATATTGGCTTAGAAATCAACCCTCTTTCTGCGCTTATGAGCACAGTAAAGAGCCAAGCGTATCTTCAGGAGTACTCAGTAATAAACGGAGTGTGTAAGAATTTCCTAGAACTTCTACAAAGTAGACTCAAGTACTATGACAGCAACTCGAAAGTGATGAATTTGCATCAGTTTGACAGCGACTCAATTGGGGGAAATGGCATGATTCCGCCTCACCAAGATTTTGCAAATGAGGTAGCAGCCATTAAAAAAATTACGAAGAACCTCTTTACTGACATCCAACTCAACAAATTTATCTGTACCAGGGCATTGATTGAAGAAAAGTATAGCGGCTTCCTAAGGAACTTCCTTCTACTTGGATTAAGTGGTGCGATAAGTGATCTTGCAAGGCGGCGGGATGGTGAGCTATTTGACATTCTTTCTTCCCGTCTCTTGGTTTTAATGTGTCTCCGCATTTATCTGTTTTCGAAGTTGAATGCAACTTTGAAAATTGCACCGGGTTCTTCAACAACATATATCTCAGACAATAGACGGCCATTTGATTATTCCATCACGCTAGATAATGACAAAGTTGCTCTGGAACCAGGGACCGTCGACGCTATTGTTACATCGCCTCCATATTCCACGGCAATAGATTACATCAAGAATGATTTGCCACAACTGACAATATTGGGATTGATCAGAGACCCCTCTTCCATGGCAGAGTTGGAAAGAAACCTGGAGGGTAATCCAAATCCTCGAGCCTATCGTGATGGAAAGCTCATAGAGGAGTTTGAGATGCGATCCGGTTTCTACACGAAACTACCGAAAAGCGCAATGAAGTCATTAGAGAAATTGGTTGAGCATGGAAGAAAGCCGGAGGCATTGCGTTCATTCAAATTCTTCAAAGATATGTATGCCTCCCTGCAGGCAATGAGCAGCCTATTGAGAAAAGGAGGAAAATGCGCGATCATAATTGGTAACAATCACTACAAGCTATCTGACAATTCAATTGAGGAGATCGAGAATGATCAAATTGTGTTTGAACTTGCCACTTCCCCAGATGTAGGATTGAAGCCTGATTCCCACACAAAGGGCATTCTTACAAGACCGCTCGAAAAGACGTTTGAGGGTTATATTCGTGAGGAGTCTGTACTGATACTGACAAAGACGTGACCATATCTTCTTCTGCCGACATGGAGGATATTTAGTTAGATATTCAGCACTTCTTATCCGCAGTTCTTCGAGCATTATTGATGGTAGTCTCGCCCAGACAGCTGACCCTCAGTGAATTACGAAAAGCACCTAATAGTAGGAGAAATGTTTCTTGAAAACCTCTTGCAGTGTCTTGCCAGCAATGAAATAATCTGTCAGTGCATTTATTGGTTTTTCGCGTCCTTCGAATCTTCCTCTGGCTTTTCCATCTCGGTATTTTATACCCCAATAATTCACGTCTTCTTGTACGCCTAGCCATTTGATCAACGATAGCAAAAGTTCAATGGAATGACCAGGTAGATTTTCAAAGCTAGTCAAATTGGACTTGGAATCATAGATGCTCTTAACACTTTGTAGTTCTATGGACTCCCTCAGAGCATCCATAATATCCAGAGTCCAAGAGATAGTGGCTTGTTCATCTGCTACTCTTTCTCGAATAATCTCTTGCTTTAGCTTGATGTCAATGATGAAGTCATCAACGTAGTTCAGACTCCTCTGCTCTCTTGAATAATGCACTGTGAAATCTCTCTTCACAGGCAAAGACTGTTTCGTAAGAGCATCGCCTTGCTCTCCAGCCTTTCTCCCATCAGTCCTAATCCAGACCTTGAAAATAGGTGTAACAAATTCAGACTCGTAGACTATAAAATCCTTATCTCTTGGCAGATTCAATACCACTGACCTAGCCTGTTCTCTTGGCATGCCATCTATTTCAATCAAGTCTTCCCTCCTATGTATTAAAGTGTACAACTGATGGGTAGATTTAATACTCTTCGCCCTCGACTT
>DAHVAI010000018.1 GCA_027314685.1 Nitrososphaerota archaeon
TAGTCGACTTTGCAATCATCAGTTACTTTCTTTACTACAAGAATAGTCTAACGCCGTATCTTGTCGACAAAGGAAGTCTAGCAACAGGGAGAACGCACGCTCCGACTCGAGCTTTGAATGAATACAAACTCGTAGCTGGACTTGAAATTCTGAAATGACAATGATAGTAACCACCAGTAAGCACTTGGTTGCATCTAGTTAAACGTCGAGTATTGCAATAGCTGCAATGATTCAGTTACCCTAATGCAATTCTTGCAGTACTTCCTACCAGACCCTATAGTCGATCGCAATGTTGGGCGCATCCGAGAAACAAGCCAAGAATAAGCTCACTAAGCTCAGAACATTACGAATCAAATTGTTCACATATAACAGAGCTTTTTCATCTGAAGGAAAAGCTCAGAACAGCTTGATTCAAGCGCTCTGAGCTCTTAAGAGCTCGAAACGGTGCATAGGCGGGAATGAAGAGATAATTTGATCAATTTTCTCAAAAATATGGTTCATTTGGTTAGAAGGTTCTCAAGTATCTAGATTCGATCAGGAGCTTTGCGACAGCGCTCGTAAGAAGCCATCGTTTACCTCGCGCGTGCTGACAGATACTCTCAAGCAGTTCTCAACGCCTTGGACGCCTGACAGATCGCGTAGAACAAATCCGAGTTTCATCAGATTCCAGTGAATTTTTTTTGAGGTAATGCGTTTTGGTTCAAACAGGATAAAATTTGCTTCGCTGGGATATACTTTGCAATTTCCAGATATTCTCATGGTTTCGGACATTCTCTCGCGCTCTTTTACCATTGTTCTTACGTTCCTTCGCATCGACCCTAGATCGCGTAGTGCCTGCTGGGCCATGAGTATTGATGTAGTTCCAACGCTGTTTGGCGGTCTAACGAGGTTCAGTTTGTTCGCAGAGTCGGCTGATGCAAGGATGTAGCCGACCCTCGCACCGGCCATCGAGAACGCCTTCGAAAGCGTCCGAACAATCAAGAGATTGTCAAATTTCTTTATCATGTCTGAACTTGTCTTTCCTGAAAACTCAAAATAAGCTTCATCTATTACAACTGTACAATTCGGGTCGAGCTCTATCAACGAGGTAATTTGTTCGGAAGAGGCCAAGTTGCCGGTGGGGCTGTTTGGGCTGCAAATAAATATGATCTTGGTCCTTCCTGTCAAATTCTCTCCGATGGATTTGATATCTAAGCCAAACTCTTGCGATCTGGGAACAAAGACAACTTTCGCACCCATTATTTCGCTGCTCACTCTGTACATCGAGTATGAAGGGGTGGGAATCACTACTTCGTCTTCTTCATCGAGTAGGGTCTTTGCGATAATGTCGAGAGCTTCATCAGCGCCGTTTGTTACGATTACCTGATTGACCCGTGTGTTACAATATTTTGATAGCTGTTTCCGAATTTCAAAATAAGACGTATCTGGATAGTCGTTTACAGGCAAACTTCGGGCTTTTTTGGATAGGGCGGTTAAAGCTTTCTCTGGCATGAATGGAGATGTGTTCGTATCCATTCTATGAATACGAGATGTGGGGAGACCGGTCATCCTTGAAATTTCCCTCGTCGACAATTCCCAAGAGTAGGGACTGAAGTTTGAGAAGAGATTTCTGATCCTCAAAGTTACTATTCTCTCTCCGAACCAAACTCGATCCATGTGCCTTTAGATCCTTGAGAAGCATTTTCATACAAAGACCAGGCCGCGGCTGCATCTTCGACGGCTAGACCGACAGACTTGAACAGGGTTATGTCAGAATGACTAGTTCTCCCTTTTACTCTGCGAGTGATGAGCTCGCTTAGATCTCCAACAATATGCTCGTCTGTGATAGCTCCTTCCTTCCTGGGAATCAAGAAATCACCAGCCTCCTTCAAAGCAGCTTCGCGACTATCAACATAGAGACGACTATCCTCCACGGTCTTCGTATCCAGTTCACGAGTAGTTTCGGAGTACGCACCGATTGCATTTATGTGACAGCCGTCGCTCAGCCACTCTCTGGAAACTATCGGGACAGGCGAGCTTGTCGCAGTGCAGATGATATCTGCATCTTTGACGGCATCCTGCACAGAGTTGACAAACTTTACATCCAGACTCGCTACTTTTCTAGCCAGTCTCTTTGCATGATCCTGATTACGGCTCCAGATTCTTACTTTTGAAATATTTCTTGCAAAACTCATGCCTTCAAGATGAGCAGCTGCTTGCGTTCCTGAACCCAGCAAGGCCAAATTCGTAGCATCGGTCCTTGCCAGGATTTTCGTAGCCAAAGCGCTTACTGCTGCAGTTCTGATCGCCGTTAATCGAGCGGAATCAATGATGCCAAGCAATCTTCCATTCTTTGCCTCGAAGATGAGTACAGCTCCCTGAATCGTCTCAAAAGATGTGCGGGCATTTCCGTTGAAGATTGTCATGACTTTCGCGCTCAAGACATCCTTCTGTGAAGCAGGCATAATGACAAGATGTCCTTTCCCTCCTGACAAAGGTAGGATAGATCGCTCGAGCATTGTTGCTTCTCCAGTTGAGACAGATCTGAACATCATTTCCATAGAATCAATGCAGTTTGGCATCGAGAGGAGCTCCTTGACTTCTCTGCTACCGGATACTAGTATTTTCAGAGTCGTTCACCTATTCGCGATAATGTACAGATTCGGACTTTTCGAATCACTTCGAATTACCCAAGTCTACCCGCATCTCCCAAGTTCTGGTCCATCCCATCTTCCTATAGACGGGTCTTCCTGCTTCCGACGCATGAAGTGTAATCCTGTTATATTTCATCTTCTTACTCCACGCCATCGCATTTTTCATAATCGCGGAAGCGATGCCGAGACCTCGGGAGTTTGGCTCGGTGTACATCGACATGAGATACGGCGAGCGTAGTCTCGAATCGGTCCAGGGTGATGGCTTCACATCTCTGATCCAAAGACAACCACCTCCAACTGGGTTTCTGAATTGGTCGATAGCTACAAAGCATACTATGCGTTTCTTGCTCAGCATGTATCTGAGCCACTTTCTGTAAAGTGTGTCAATTTGTTTCAATTCACTTTTCTTTCTTCGCCGGATCTCTTGGAACATCTTATGTCTCTGGCTCACGAGCAGATCGAGATCGGCAAGTGTCGCTCGTCTAATGTTAAATTTGGGATTGATTTTCAATTTCTGGTTGAATGACAGAAGCCTGCCGGACAGATCTATAACGATTTCTAAGTGAAGAACCAATTCGCAAGACTCAATTACTCTTTCTCGCGAATGACACGCACTTGCCAAGGAGTCCCGAGTTTCAAAGCAGAATAGGGATTACAGGATCGCCAGGAACTGGGAAGAAATCAATAGGGGTTGAATTAGCACGGTTGACTGGACTCGATCTGTTGCTGATCAATGATTTCGCCATACGGAAGAAATTCGGCATCTTCGAAGAAGGAGAGTTTATAGTTGATCTGAATAAGCTCGGAAGGACAATCGACACAAGGAACAAGATTGTGTGCGGTCACCTGCTTCCATATTTGATACCAAGGTCGAAGATAGATTTTGTAGCAGTGCTTCGCTGCTCTCCGGCGACCTTGAGGAAGCGATATTTGAAAAGAGAATACAACGAATCAAAGATTAGTGAAAACCTCGAGGCAGAGATGATAGGTGTGATCGCTGCGAAATCCCTCCAAGTCTACGGGTTGCGCAAGCTAGCGGAGTTTGATACTTCTAGGTCAAATCCTGCTTCGGTCGCTAGGAGAATTCTGGCGTCGATTAGGGGGAAAACCGCTCGCCAGTTTGGAAAGATTGACTGGTTAGCATCTCAATATTCCTCTCATGAAGTCCTGAGATATTCCAAAAGTCATTCCAAAACCATAAAGGATAACTATGTTTGAGGCGTCTATACACGTCAAAATAGTTATAATCTGCAAAAGGTGAATCGTTCGAATTATGCAACCTCAAGGCGAGGTTGACCTGGAGGCACTAAGCCAAAAGATCGATGCTCTCGCTTCTCAAAGACT
>DAHVAI010000028.1 GCA_027314685.1 Nitrososphaerota archaeon
TTTCACTGCACTTCCGTATCGAACGTTTGGTAAATCGTTTGCTGTAATGACCGCAACAACACCGGCGAGGCTTGCCGCTTCCGCAATATTAATGTCTAGAATTTTGGCATGCGGATGTGGGCTGCGCAGAATTTTGCCGTAGAGCATTCCTTGGAGCTGAATATCCGAAGGATATACACCGTTTCCCGACACAACCAAAGGCGTCTCGAGCATCTGGTACGATTTGCCAATGTGCAAGAAATCGTTCTTAGTTTCTAGCTCCGTATTAAGAGCCAAATATATCTACGAAAAAGCAAGGTTGGTTTTGTTGTTTAAGCATTTAGACAGTGAAACAAGAATAGATCGGCGATTGCCAACATCACGACTATCTCATTGATCCTCGTCTGTCATGCTAAATGATATGTAACATACCCTAGGCTTAAATATTGCGAAGTGCCATTTCGAAGTGTCAGAATGAGAGCTGTTATATTTGCAAACCCCCTATGAGATTGCTTCGAAGTCGGTAATACCAGCAATCCGTGGAATGATTTCTCGTGGCTTATTGGAACGGGATATGACTCAATCTCAGATAGCATCAGCCTTGGGGATTACTCAGCCAGCAGTATCGAAATACTTATGGGATAAACGCGGCCGCGCAATTGATCTGGATCACAGAAACGATGTAAAGAGAATGGCGCGTGTCATCGCCGATGGAATAGCGGATGGAAAGCTTGACCGACTGCAAGTAGCGAACATGATTAAAGACTTGTGCGACCATGTCATGCGTTCTGGGTACATGTGCAGTCTGCATTTCGAAGTGGACCCTCAGGTAAAGAATACAAACTGCAAAATATGTATGGAGCCATCAGTTCAACCCTCAGTTTAGGGCGTGTTTTTCTCACCTTCTATAACGGGGAATAGATTAATTCTAATACTGTCGAGTACATATATCAGTTTGTCATGCC
Source organism: Nitrososphaerota archaeon (assembly GCA_027314685.1). Next base: position 945 of record DAHVAI010000028.1, read on the forward strand.
CGAACTGAGAAAGGACTATTTCACGAAGAAATTAGTTCTAGTCTCGAATGAAAGAGAGAATCGGCCCGTAGAACATCTGATCTCTGCAAGACAATCAAACCCTGTAAATAATTGCCCGTTTTGTCCTGGGCATGAGGAAATGACGCCTCCCGCCGATTTGGTTCTTGTTTCAAAAGAAAGTACATTGCTTAAGCTTGCAGATTCTGATACAGAGCGAGTCGAAGGATGGTCGGTCAGATACTTCCAGAACAGTTTCCCCGCAGTTACTCCGGAAACTGATTCAAAATATAGCGATTATCCCCTCCAGAGCGAACCCGCCTACGGATATCACCACATAATGGTGGTATCGCCAAAGCACAACGCCACATTCGGAAACCTGTCAGCAGATCAA
>DAHVAI010000032.1 GCA_027314685.1 Nitrososphaerota archaeon
CTTCACTATGGTGGACGAGTCTTCAACTTCCACCTCTTCGTCGACTTGGGTTCTTCTCTTGTTAACTTTTGCCAAATTGCCATCCCTTGTAAATTCTAGCCGAGTTATCCAGATATTCCAATACTCAAAACCTGCTTATAATATAGTTACGATTTTGCAGCAACACGAATACGAAAGGCCGCTACCGATAAGGTACGTGAATCTAAATCTGTGTAGGCAACAAGCGATATAGTGTGTTGACCTACTTCTTCAGAAACACATAAGCACAAACCACAGCAATCGGAATGAACGCTAGGAATGAGTAAAGAAAGCTCATCCACTTTGTGCCGAATGACGCTATGGGATCTCCTATTATGAGTACGATCAAGAAGAGTCCTATGACACAAAGTATCGCACCAGCTGCTATCTTGGCGGATGAACGCCTTGAATTGGATTGATTCAATACCAGACACCTTATGCAATTGTGGTCAGTACGTCATTGAGGAGCGTGAGAAAGACAATCAGAAAAGTCTCAAGGACTATCACTCGAAAGACGAAACGACCCAGGTTTGGACCCTCTCCAGGTATCTGCTTCTTCCGCGAGATTACTCTTTCAATAGTATCGAATACTTTGAAGGGTTTGTCGTTGAAAATAGTGTGCTCCGCTATGATGTCGTAGAAGAATATCAAGAGGAACCAGCCGACGAAATTGAACAGTGGTACTCCCAAGACGTCTCCTATATTAGCTGTCCAGACCCAAAGCCCGTTAGAGGAAGCTATAGGGTCCATGATGAAATCGATATTCAGGGCAAAAAGACCTGAAGCAGTTGCTTGGACGAGCGCCCTTTTTGCAGGAAAAGCAACGCCGTGGAAGATCAAATATCCGGACATTGCAAAAGTAAACCATCCCAGGACAATCCAAAGAGGAACGAGTCCTACCCACATAAGGTAACCCGGATAGTTCGGCAGTAGAACACCAGCGTAGTGATAGTAGGTATATGCCCCCTTCAAGACTGCAAAGTTTTCGAGAGGCGCAGACCAGAGAATAGATCCTAGAAGAAATATGCTCGTCTTGTATAGCCCGAATTTCGTGACCCCTGCGTAATACACAGAAGCTGCGACTAATACGAAGCCTAGCTCTGCCAGGATTGGAATAGCTACATCCGTGTTAACAACACCTTGCAATCATCCGGTAACCTTCTCTGGTGGTCTTCTGGTCTCACCTCCCAACGTCTCTTTATGCTTTTACTGCCATTTTGGAAAAATTTCTGATACAAAAGAAGTTTCGTTTTATCATAAATCTTCACAAGAAAATTCCAATATCTGAAGAGTAACTTGGCGAATCGAGTTCAAGTGAGTAAAACGGCAGCTGAGATCACCGTCGTCCATAGTCCATTCTTGTCACCCTCCGCAGACTGCGTGATATGCGTCGTCTTGACTATCTTGCCTGAGATTTTCCAGATCTGCTTTTTTTCGTCATAGCTTTGATCTGGATTGAATGGAATACCGAGTGTCGAAGCCAGCATTGACGCAGCAAGGTCTTCGGCGTAGTCTCCGGCCTTCTCGTCAGTTTCTCCGTAGTCTTCATGTTCTGAGAGATATCCGTACGTGTTCCTATCCTGAGGGATGGCAAGTCCTACTGAGGCGGCAATCAGGCGATTGGGCTCGTTGGTCGAAATCCGGCTCATAACCAAGAATAATATCTGACCGGGTGTGAGCTCTTGAAGTCCTTCTTTCTTGGAAACCACTTTGCATCTGGGGGGAAATATGCTAGACACTGTGACTAGATTGTAAGCTTCAATACCTGCGTCCCTCAATGCGAGCTCGAAGCTTGCTAAGCGTTCCTTATGTCTGCCCACTCCTTTAGTTAGGAAGATTTTCTTTGGAACTAACGTTGGCATTTCTTGCTTTTACGAAACATTCGCTAACTTGAGCGTTTTTTAGCGTTGTGCTCGTAGAATTTTCACGACTCCTGTTAGAGACCTCTTGCGCAATAATCAAATTAAGGTGGATGATCAACCAGAGATTAGAGAACGTTTTTGGCCCAGGATTCTGAATCTATCCAAAAAGTCGAGGTTTCGCTGAGAGAAAATTTCAGACTATCTAGCTACGAAGCTAGGGCCTATTTAGCACTGCTAAGGCGAGGTAAACAGACGCCCAAGGAGCTTTCCTCCACAGCGGGTGTGCCGATGCCAAGGATCTATGATACGTTGGAAAGTCTGATGTCCAAAGGATTTGCAGTAGAACAAGAGGAATACTATTCATCCATTCCGGCAAAACAAGCACTTAAGGGTAGAAGTGCTCAATTCGAAGTTCAGTTCGCAAAGGAACACCGACGCCGAAAAATTGCTGAAGAGCAACTATTGTCGGAGCTGGAAGATTCCGAAAGAAGAGCATCTAGACCAGATCATAGCGAAATTTCAATTCTCAAGGGGTTCAACTCGATTTCGAATAAATTCGTAGAGCTTCTCGAACAATCTACCGACGTGCTGCTTGTCGCGAAGAGAGCAATCGAAGCTAGAGATGTATTCGTCCCTATTCTCTCAGAGTACTCTGTGAGAGGCGGAGCTAGAAGACGGATTAGGATATTGGCGCCAAGGAGCGCAAAGATAACCCAAAGAGAACTTGAAGAAGCAAAACGCGCGAACGCTGAGATAAGAAGAACTGATCACGTGATGTTTGATCTCATGATTGATGACAAGGATGACATAATCATAGGTGTGCCTGATCCGCTGTCAAACGAGATCAACCACGCGATTGCGATATGGGTACGAAACAGAGCATTTGCCACATCGACAAGAAGTGCCGTCGAAGAAATCTGGAAGGCATCAGAGAAAATTTAGGTAAGTTTTGGTATTTTACCTGAAGGGTACACCACTAACCCGGTTTCCCCGATCTTCAGTGGAAAAGTTCCTTCTTTATGCGAAGTTCCCCGCATCTTTCTCACCTCAATTCCTCTTACCCTGAGCCCTCCAACCCTTGCGTAGTACAGGACTACGACTCCATCAGTAATGAATTCTTCTACGCCGAACCTGCTTAGCGCTTGGCTGTCTTCTGGGATCTCAGTCACAAACAATATCGTAGCGTCAAGTTGCTTCAACAAGCTTGAGAATCTCAAAAGATCCTGTCTCAATTGCATTGCATTATCGACTTGCATACCGAAAACGGTAATGGGATCGATCACGATACGCTTCGCACCAATCTTCTTCCAGAGCGTCGAAATAGTGGAGTAAAGATCAGCGGCGTCAACTCTCCTTAGCTGACCGTTGACCGCGGGCGAAACGTCAACGAAAGCAATCTTTTCTCTCTTTTGCAGGCCTTCAACATCCCAACCATAAGTGGAGGAGTTCTTCAAAATGCTTGAAACAGACTCTTCCATGGTTACGTAAATTCCAGGCTCGTCATACACTTTTGCGCCTTTATACACGAACTGCATTGCAAAAGTGCTTTTGCCGGTTCCAGTGCCTCCTGTGATTAGAATTGATTTTTCTCTGGGCAAGCCTCCTTTGACAAGCTCGTCAAATCCGTCTATCCCTGACCTTACTTTGCTTAAGACCATCTTCTCAAACCTCAATATCCAATCCTGTATTCGTTATGGTGTAAGTTCTCCAAGAATCATCATGGTGTCTACCTCTCAGTGTCTCGATCCTAAATTGATGCATACGCCGGTCACCTTCTTCTTTTATCCTGAACCTCAGCGTACCGGTGCTTGAAAATGTTAGCGCGTTAAGAACTCTTTCCTCATGAGCACCGTCTGTTACGGTGACAATCCCACGGGTGTGAAAATTCTCTAGGCGAGAACTTAGACAGGAAATGAAATCGATCACTGATTTTGTCTCGCAGGAGAGCAGAAGTCTAGAGACGGAATCCATTACCACTAGGAATCTTTCGGTATCACGAGATGAAACAACTTCCTTCAGTTCCTCGGTTATCGCTATCAGAACTCCTGTCGGATCAAGTCCCAACACGCCGCTTCCTAGATTTTCAGAAATTCCTAATCTGGAAGAGCTTACCACGTCTATTATCTTCATTCTGCCCTCGGATTCATAACGATCGATCCTCCAACCAAATTTTATCATCCGGTCACGCAGGGTCTGTGGAAGTTCCTCAGTGGTAATCCAAAGAACTGTTCCATTAGCCAGGAGGCTTTCATACGCATATTGCTGAGCAAGAATGGTCTTTCCTGTTCCACTCGCACCCGAGAGAAGCACCAAGCCGTAAGGCAACATTTCCTTGGAGGTGAGGGCGCTGATAGCCTCACTCACATTTCTCACAATAATCGGGCTTGTTCTAATAGTGGACGCCTCCTTTCAATTCTTTCCAAAAGCATCTTCTCGTCTGAGAGTAGCTCCGCTTTTTCCTTGGTGGGTGTATTCAGTGCCCTGGATGATATGATTTCGAGCTCAGATCTGACTTGTTCCAATTGTGCATTCATCCTATCATACTCATTCTTCAGCCTGAGTAAACTCTCTTCGATATTCGAGATGTTTTCTCTAATGGAATAAACTTTTTCCGTCTTGGCTTGTTCGTCCAAGCCTTCAGAACTATTCTGCAATTGCCGCAATTCCTCTTCAAGACATCTCTTTTTCTCCAACACACCCGTGATATCTGTCAATTCATCTGATTCTACTGCAAGCTTCACGGCTTGCGCTCTGCTAATCTTGTAGTTTCCTTCGGCATCCATATAAACAAGAGCGGGATGCCATACGAATTCGCCTGTCGATAGAGGCTTTGCAAGAACAGAAATCCGGTTCGAAAAACCGGGTTTTATCTTCGAAGCGAACATTAACGAACGATCTTTGGCATTGATTCTGTTGCTTTCGAGCAATTCCAATCCTTCGGGAATTGCCTCGTCAATCTTAACAGTTATTGCCTCCCCTCTTCCAATATTTGATAGAGCAATATCGATTACTACATTTTCATTGAACTGCACCAATTGCTTTGTACTCACATCCAGAACCATGAAGGCAGTGTCAAGTTCCCTGGCTGAGTTTTCTGGAGATTGATCGAATAACGTAGTACTTGATATCGCAGCATAAATGATTTTGTTAGAGGCAATTTCTGCGATGATGTCATGTGCCAGAGGAATTAACTTTTGATGATTTCGGACTGCCCCGATCATTCGCAATGCTTCTTTGACACGCGCGGAGGATCCAAGTCGTTGATAATACCTGGAAGCTTTTGAAAGAGATCTTTGAGCGTAACTGTAGAGTTTGGCCTTTGTGTCTGGACTTTCCATCTCTCTCTCCGCAGCGTTCATTTCCATTGTCGCATCGAGAATGTGTTTGCTTGCTTTGAGCATGTTTAGAAACGATTTGTTTCCGAGTCTCCTGAAGGTAAGTCCAGCCGAATCTAGCGCCTTGTTACATTCGAGCAATTTCTCTACATCGAGTGAAGATTCAAGTGATTCCTCAATTTGCTTTGAGTAATAGAGGAACGTTGCGAAATTGGAGAGCCCAATCAGCAACGGCCTTAGCGACTTTGACTTCGATGTTTCAGCCGCTCTCCTGAAAATGCCTTCAGCTTCTAGATAGAGTTCGGAATTATCTGTCATTTGGGCTGTTTGGAAGCTAACTAGTGCTTTACAAAGTGATGAAAGAGAGCCCAACTCATTCGAACCTAGAGAATCAGATGTTTCAGAGTTTTCAGCTAATTCGTGAAATATCTCTTCTGCGAGTGAAAGTCCTTTGACGGATTGCTCAGCATCACCAATTCTGTAAGCTTCTTTTGATTTTTCAAGTATGATCCTGGCATTGCAGTACGAAATCATTCTGTTTGCAAGATCCATGAATGATTTGGAATCTTCGGACTCGACATTTCGGAGCTCGCTTTGCAATTTTGATAGTTCTTGGACAGCGTCGACAAAATACTGAACCGAACTTTGGGCATTCTCTGACAAGGATTCTCTCTCTGATTTCTCAATCAGGGACTCTGCAAAGTAAAGATGAGCTCTTGATTGCCACCTACTTGTGCCCAAGATTAGTTCAGCTGCATCCTTGTAAAGCTGTGATGCTTTTTCAAATTCGGAAACTCTATGGGCAAGTTTTGCTTGTTCGATATGAGACCAAGCAAGCATGTAGTTGGAGGGGTCAGAGTATATCATTCTTATCTCCTGAGAATTTCCCACATTACTGTATGCTTCATGCGCTTTCTGGTAGTAATCTGCGCTCTCTCGGAAATTTCCCAATTTGTCCAAGACTTGACCAATGCGCCAGCAAGATTCCGCAACCTTCTCATTAGATCCCATTTGACTGGAAATCCTAAACGCTTCAACAAAGTATCTCTTAGAGGCCTTGGATTGTCTCTTCCTTGTTTGATCACTTGCTAGGTTCATCAATTCGTAACAGACGTCCCCAGCTAGGAGGGATGATTCGAGTAACCTGTTCTTGTATGCATCATCTTTGAAATACTTTCTACTCCTCAAGCAGTTTTCAAGAGCTTTCTCCAACGATTCCTTGATCAGATGTTCTTGTGCCTGTTCAGAGTTCTTTGTTTGTATGGCTCTGCTTCGAAAGTATTCGGCGTTGTGAAAGAAAATATCTCCAAGGTTAACGAGCTTGTATCTCACAAGACCTATCCGTCTATCGCTTAGAATACGTTCTGCCCTGCTGGCAAGCTCTAATGATCGATTCATCAATTTCTTTCTCTTCGAAGGTTCTGATCGATTCGCTAGTTGCTGGTAAAATGTGGCGATCCAAGAGCCTCCAAGAAAGTCACCTTCGAAAGGTGACCATAACCGAAACCATCGCAATGATCTCTCTCCCAAATCGACTGCCTTCTTGAGACATTCAACTGTTGACTTGACCTCGAGTTGAAGTGTTGCTTCTTTTGCAAAAGTTCCTGCAATATTGTGGGCGCTCATAGCTTTGTAGATATTCCACGTGGTGTGTTTAGCAAATTCATAAGCCCGTTGGTAATGATATCTTGTTTCCTTTAGGAGGGTGAGCATCTGTTCTCCTTCTGAATTCTCGGATTTGCTTTCACAACATATGCCGTAATCCCAGTGTGCAGTGGAGAGGAAAGCTCTGAAGAAACCAACTTGGACTCTAGCTATTGTTGAGCGATTTACTGAAACTGACTTGATTGACAGTCTCTCACATTTGAAAAGACGCTCAATTGCTGGCGCTAGATATTCTGCAGAGGTCTTAAGATCTCTTTCGTATAGAAAGTAGGAAAAACCCACGCCGTCTTGCATTATTCCTAGAATTCCCTGAAGATCAGTGTCGTTTCGATACTTTTCAACAAACGCTATCGCCAATTCTCTCATTCTGGTGAGTTGCGACTCTTTGAGCCTCTTTGTCCTGATCAGAAATGGGGCAATTCTAAGCTGAATCATGAGTCCAATTGCATAGGGCAGCGATAATCTCGATCTCGCTGCAGATGTCGCGGCTCTTGCATGTTGATACATCAATCTTGCGTTAACTAGCCTGTTGTATCCGATATAGTTGGGGAAGAGCCAGTGTATCAGGGATAGAAGTGCGTGACGGACTGCGATATTATCGAGGGACTCATCGTCAATACGGGTCTTTCTGACCGTTCCAAGCTCTTGTTCGAGATCTTGACGCGACTTGTGGAAGAATTCAATGGCTTGACCTGGTCTCCTAGATGAGCGATACAGCGCACTCGTATTCGAATATCGAACGAAGAACTCTTGATCTATTCTCTCTTTGATTTCAGTCTCGCTTCTGGATAATTCAGGCAAAGTTTCTATCTCGTGGAATTTCTGTCGACCTACCAAATTGTGGCATCACAATCGAATTTTTCGCGCTGGCCAGTAGCTATCACGTTTGCCAGATCGAGTGGAATATATGAAAATGTCTGACCGAGTTAAAAAGTCCGGATTTACAAACTTACATTTGAGTAAGTACTAAGAATCCGTACGACTAATTCTCAACGAATAAACTCGTTCGATCTTACAACGTACCAAAAAGAAGGGTGTAAATTGCGACGCCTAAAGTAATAGCACCGGTCAAGAGAACAATCGTCGCCATCGAAGATGATAGTGCGTATCGCCGCTTTCCGACGCGTCTCTTGATGCTCATATCCAACGCCACTCTCCTAAAATCATATGGCAATCCAAAGTAATACTTTCCTTCCTATTGCAGATGAAATCAAGTGAGTGTTTCTGGAAAATGGCAAATCTCTGGCAGAACCAACAGCATTCATAGGCAGATTCATATGGTACAATCATGATATGCAGGCCGAGTATTAAGCGAATAACTTTTGGGATGGAAATCAGATCATGAAATCAGAAAACGTTCCTAGTGGAATCCCGGGCTTGGATGACTTGCTGGGTGGAGGATTTCCTCGAGGCCGGGTCATATTAGTTACAGGTGGTCCAGGCTCAGGCAAAACACTCATGTGTATGCAATTTCTCATTGATGGTATAGAGCGATTTGACGAAAGAGGTGTCTTTGTCTCCCTTGAGGAGAGCAAGTACCACCTCACAAACGAGATGAGCAGTTTCGGATGGGATTTAGAAAAATTCGAAAAAAAGGGTCAACTTGCTATTGTCGACGCCTCCCCACTAAGGCAGCTATCAAAGGAAAGTGAAACGCCGAACTCAGTACAAAACTCAAATGAAATTCACATCCGCGGGCCTGAATTTTCTATACAAGCTCTAAGTACTGTTATTAGAAGTTACGCTAGAGTGACCCGTGCTACACGCATAGTAATAGACCCCATAACGTCTCTCTCGTTGCAGTTTGAAGACACCCAGCAAAGGCGCACAGCAGTGATAGATCTGCTTGACTCGCTGGTAAGTATGGGGACGACCAATCTTGTCTCGAGTGAGATAGGGACGCGTATTGGAGGCGCGCTTACAGACAGGGAGATTCCTGTGGAAGAGTATCTGTGCCACGGAGTAATCGTTCTTCACAACTCACACATTGCTGGACGAGGCGTAGTTTCAGCGATGGAGATAGAAAAGATGCGCGAGAGAAAACATGATAGGCAACTACATCCATATGGTATCACAGAGAAGGGTATGATGGTTTCCACTGAACGATTCCTTGGCTAGAGAGCTGATGGACTCTGACAGTTCAGTTTAGATAATCCCAAATCATATTGCCGGAAGACCTTAAAACTAGGTAGTGCTATGTACTGGTTATGTGGACTTGGAAGATTCTAGGTTTTGACTCTGACGCAGCGTGAAGTTTCGTCTCTCTTCTAGGATTCAATCTTATCAAGTGTTAATTATGCCACAGATAGACGCAGTTCAGCTAGTTCGGGCCGCTTTGGAGCGGAACAAGGAAATCCCCGCTGTGCTCGATGCTTATGGTGAATTTGTAGACTCTCCAATTGGCCAACTTGAACTCCAGAGTCTTGCGGACGTTTTCGCAGGCATCCTCGATAACTTGAACCAAAGATTTCCTGATGCTGCATCAAGAAGAGCTGCGAAGGTCGCTCAAACAGATGTAATGTCATTTCTATTTGCCTTGGGGAATGACCCTGACCGTGTGAGAGCCGTGATGCGAACAGAACTAATGAGCTACACCAAATTGATGGCAAGCTCTATCGCGGAACGTTTCAGAAGGATGAATTCCGATGAGCGGCAGGCAATTGACGCGACACTCAGAATAATTAAGAAATCAAAGGTTGAACTGCTTTTCAGAGCCGAGAAGGGAAAGCCGCTCAGCAATGACGATCTGGACTTCAAAAGATTTTTCGCACTAGTGAAGTCTCAAGCTCCTGGAATAAGAGAAATCCGATACCAAAATCTGATAGTAGAGAAAGCCATCTTCAACAAGCTGATACTAAAGTCAAAGGGTGAAGATTACTCAATCTGGGTTCCTTCTGTATTCGTGAAAGAAACGGCTGACTTGTTGATTGAAAAGAACGGACTAAAATCGGAGCGCGTCCTTCTATCCACATTAAAGAACCTTGACACTTGCGGCGATGTTAAATCAATCGAACCATTCTTGACGGAGTTGATTGAAGACCTTGGAATAACGAGTCAAGATCCACCCAGACAGGTTTCCTCCTTCTTCAGAAAGGTTGACGATTTCAGCGTTCTTCCGCCAGTTGACTTGGACGATGTTCTTGCATACTTTGCAGAGAAGCAAGCTGCGCTTGAGGAGGAAGCTCGCAAAACAGAAGAAAGAGAGAAGATTGCGGTTGAAGCTGAGCAGAAAGAACTGGAGAGACGATCTCAACTCCAGAAGCAAAGAATGCAACAGCACCAAGTCCAAATTGCCAAGACTAGTGAGACAAGCGGAGAACGAGAAGACGCTGTATTCTTGGGAAAGATGCTTGACTTTAACCAACTAATTGGAGCCGTTAGTACTAGGATTCCTGAGAATCAAATGTCTTCGCAAGTAAGGCATCTTGGTGAATACTTCCTGGAGCTTGGTGATAGGATGGATGTCTCCATCGTTGGTGCCTCTGGCTCCGGGAAGAGCGTCACTTTGAATAGGCTTCTAGCCGGCATAGCTACGAAGAAGCCGACTAAGGTATTGGTCATCGACCCGAGGGGTGAGCATAGAGCGATTGCCTTTAAGTTCGGGTGGCCAGTTCTCGCTATTACAAAGGATTCGCAGGCGGAAGCATTGAAGATTGGTCTGCCCACAGACAAGGAAGTGGATCAACGACTACTGGTTGATTTAATCCAAGAATGGCTGGTCCAAAACGGTACACCGTGTTCGGACGTTCAAAAAGAACGCATATACTCTATTTTGAGTACCAAGAAGGGCGAGAAGGTAAACCTGTCATTGATTGCAGATCTTCTCGCGAGTGAGCCTGAACTCTCGCAGTTGGGACAGCGATTGAAGAAAAATCTGGTTCAAAAGAGTACTCTTCAAAGAATTCTTGTCGAGGAAGGCTCACCACAGGAATTTCTGGAGGGAAGCGTGTTGTACGATCTCTCAGGCAGAGGTCTCAAGGATCCGACGACGAAGGAAGAAAGGTTACTGTTGGCCACATTGCTATTTAGTCATCTTTCAGAACTAGGCGTCAGGAACTCAGTAATCGTGGTAGAGGATGTTCTAGATAGATACAAAGTCGAAAGCCTGAGGTCAAAAGTGATTGACATGTTTCGACGTCTTAGGGCTGGAGGAAATAGGTTCATCATAACGTCAAGAAGCGAGTGTCGAGACTTTCTGGGCAATGAAAGAATCGAATTGATTCACAGGCTGTCTGGTGAGAAAACAATAGCGGACGAATTTTCGGGTTTCAACACAAACGTATCAATCGAAATCCTGTCGAAAGTAATTACACTTCTTCCACGGGGTTACGCGTTTACTTCAAGATTCGGAGGACGTCCGACTGAGGCAGTTGCTATCGATCAACTGAGTTTCAACGTCGCTTAGAGGTTGTAAGAAGAACACATAGCGCGTGCTGCATGTTCAAGATCTTCTCCGCTGTATAATGAAATCCTGTAGAATTCAGCAATCTTTGAGATATCCTCTGTTATCGTCGAAGCCGTGAGAATTATGGATCGTGATGCTTCCAAGTCAAAAGACATCACATGAGTCTTGAGAATATCGTCAATAGTTATTGTCCCATTGTTTAGCATTCGAAGTAAGATGCTTGGAATATTCGCACCATCATTCTTGGCGAGTATATCAACAAGGTACTCTGAGCCCGAAAAGCCTCTTGCTGAGACTGATTTCTTGACAGTATAGTCATGATCCACGAAGAAACTCTCCACAAGGGCTAGCGCTTCCTTGTTGTCACTGACTGGGGGAAAATGTGCGCCCATGTTCACTCTTGTCATCATGAACTGCATAGTCAGAGCTATCTTGGTCAGATTCTCGATGCTACCTCTGAGGATCTCCTTTCCTGCAGATGTCAGACTGTAAATGCGTTTTTTTAACGGAGCCGATTCATATTTCTGGTGCTGCTTTCCATTCACATATCCAGTCTTCTCAAGAGAATGCAAATGAGGGTACAAAGTTCCGTAGCTAACGTTGATCTTGAAACAACTAAGAAGCTGTTTCTTCAGCTCATATCCACTCCTGGGACTGAATGTCAGCAGGTAGAGTATCTCCAGGTCCACGAGTCGCCTTACCAAGCTGGATGTCTCAGAGGCCTTGAACTCGGTTTCTTGGGCTTGCTTCACTGAAAGCATATTAATTTGTAACTCTCTGTTAGCTCAGACTGGTCGGCAGAGTCTAATCTGATCCGTCCTGTGAAAATCTGAGACATGATTGAATTCTTTAGTTTCATATTTAATCGATATGAGGTTGGAGCACGTAACTCTGAGTACGTAGCCAGAAACCGAATGACTTCAGCTTGCTAGAAGGCAATCAGGCTTCGGATGGTAGGTTGAGGTCTTCCCTGATTGTAAGGAACTGACTCAATAGCTGAAACCCTTTGTCTGACAAATGGTAGAGCTTTTTGCCAAGCTCTGAAGTTTCCAAGACAAGACCCTGCGCTTCAAGTGACTTGATGTACAATTGCATCACAGTCCAAGAGAGATTTGCCTTGTACATGATGTGTGTAGGCTTTTCTGCACCTGCACCTATCGCACGCAGGATGTCGCAGAAGGTCTCCATGCGAGATCGTCTTGTTGCCTGAGCTTGTTGTGAGTACTTTTGAGTGCTGATATATTCTTGTGACAAATTGCTTTCTTACACTTGAAGGGCACTATCGAATTTTGTTATATCAGGATGCTGTAACCTTGGTCATGGGGCTTGAGTAACTCCGGCTTAAATAAGATCAAGCGAGACTCAGGAGCTAGAATTCATAACAACTAATATACCGATATAGCTGATCATACTGCGAAACAGACAGTTGGCCACCGAATCCAAAGTAGAGCATGCAAGCATTGAAGAGACCAAAGTCAAGATGCAGGGAGGCATAAACGAGACAGAGGTCACAAACTCGATAAGATCGCTCCAAGAAGAATCCCAACAGATTTCAGAACTTGCCGAAATGGAACGAAGTTATGCGACAGAGGTGGCTGCCCAGTTAAAACAGATTATAATGCCACTTAATGCTTCATACCATATCAAACCAGAATCAATTTCCAAATCGGATTCTTCAATTTCTGATGTGATCCTTACTCCACAGGGACTTGTATGTGTATTTTACAATTCGGGAAATGTGGTATCAAGGCAGCTTGAGTCGATAACCAGTGAGGTCCTGATTAGAATACTCTTGGAAGTCATTCCTGACGCAAAAGCTTTGATGAACGAAAAGAGACAAAAATTGAGTGGCCGCGTAATGACGCTTGAAAAGCTCTCCAAAGAAATGAGAAAAGTGCCAACCTCGGGCGGACGCCAGAGGCCACAGCAGCTCAATGGGCAGGGCTCTGAACCGGCTCAGCCTGCAGCTCTGAAAGAAAAATCCGCTCCTCAGGACGCAATGAGATCTGCTCTAAGCTAGAGTACGCTGTGGCGACAGTATGAAAGAAGAGCTCGCTCTGGCTCAGTCGGTGATATCATTCGACAGTCTTTCCGATCTTCTTGCAGAGCTTGATCATTGTGTTGAGACCTATTCAAAGATGACGAAACGCTACGAAGACCGTCTTGGATCACTTCTTCGTCAGGCTAAAGACTCGAGTGACCCCAAATTGAGGACCGTTTCAGCAGAAAGTGCACTAATTGGGCAATCTGACCCAGATCAACAAAACAAAAAGAAAAGAGAAGATAAGAAGCGTGAAGTTGAAGACAAAGGGTGGGTAGTCCTAGAAGCAGGGGATGTAACTATTCGTTTAGCGAACGGATCTGAGTCGCAGTTGATCTCCAATGAAATCTCACTACTTTTCAAAGTAATTGAGGCCCTAAAGTCCAAGATCGCCACAATAGAGGCTTCTCGAAAACTCATATCAGAATTGACTGCCCAAGGTTTCAAATCTGATCGAAGGCTCAAGGTAGTCTTCAAAGATGGTCTACCACGGTATCTGATTCCATCCACAGAGGCACCAATTCAGCAAAGAAAGTTCAGATATGGAGAACAGTTCAGACTGGCAGTTCTCAAGTAGACTTTTTTTGTTGCTCTTGTAAGAGCTCGTTCATTTGGTCTAAGGTCTGTTATCGCGGTTTGACATGAATTCGTACCATCAGTAGCCCAAAGAGCTAGTTTTAGGCTGTTCTCATGTCTTTAAACACTGAATGTAGCTCAGGTCCCCGTCCTAGCTCCACGGTCTTACCTCCGTGTATCTCTCCTCCTCGGGCATATTTTCCATTGTTATCAATGGATAATCGCAAACTATCAATTGAAAGATTGCAATATTTGCATCAATCACTGCTTTTGCAAGTGGGTCAAAAGGTCCGGGTACACAGGTCTGCAGTGTGGACGTAAGAGCAAAATCATGACTTTCGTATGAATGGCTCATGTAGAGTGAACACGACGTTGCGTTCGATGATTTTTTCCAGTTAAGTAAATGAGGATCTTCGATGAAGAGTTATGATTGTTCAGGTTTGCTATGATTTCGCATCTCAAAGAACTGCTAATTTCCGCTAGAATGAACTGGAAAGCTCTGTGTAAGTCCGAATAAAATTCTTCATAAGCTCGAAAGGAGTATTGACTGAAAAATTGGTTCTAAAATATTTTTTCATGGAAGAACTACCTATCCCCATCCCAATGAGCTGTGTCCCTGACTTCTTTATCTTCTCTATGGTGTTAATGAGCTCCTGATCTATCCCTTCATAACCCAGAGGATAACCGTCAGATACTACGAGCATAACCTTAACGTCTTCCGTCGCGGTCTTGAGTCTCGAGGCAGCAATCCTAATCGCATCTGGAAGATAAGTTTTCAGTCCATTGGTCAACCCTCCAATTCTAGACTTCGTTGTGTTTCCATGAATTTCTGAAAAGTCCTTCAAGATGTACCAGTTCTCATTGAATGAATAACAGGCCCACGAATTCGGGTTCGGTATGAGATCCTTTGCGACTTCTGTTAGACAAACTGCAACATCTCGTACTTCTCCCTGGAATGTTTCAAGACTCTTGCTAGAGTCGATTACTATCGCCCACGCTTCACTTCTAAGATCATTTTCTTCTTGAACGAACACATCATTTCTCTCTGTCTTTGACGCGACTACCTGAATAGCTGTCGGAATATCAACGTAACCGGACTCTTTACCTTGGGATTCATCTGAAGTGAATTTTATCATTCGTAGGCGATCCAAGACAAGCCTGATGGGCCCAATGAGTCTAGATCTCGCACGTGCAAACTCGGTATAGTCTTCATTCGGAAATAAGAAACCTTCGAAGTGCGTCTTAGGGTCGAGGGACCTGTGCATTTCTACCAGTTTGTTCATGGAGATCAGCGAATATTCCCAATCTCCAAGGACAGCTTGCGCTTCACCTTCGGTGAATTTTTCAGTCTCGTGAATTTCCTCCCTTGTCATCCCGGGAAGAATGTTTGGAGCATCGTTCTGCAAAATCAAATCAAAGTCGTCAAGGTTTCCTTTTACGGCCTCTATCGCATTGTCGAATATTTCATTCGGTCCATGGTTATCAGCGTAGGGAGGCGAGGGTATTGAAGTAATATCGCATCCTTGGTCAGCGAGGAACTCAACAATCTTCTTCGCAGTTGAAATCTTGCGTTTATAAGATGCAAGATCCGACATTCCTTCCCTTGAAGTGCGCTTTTGTGAACTGAGAGTCGAGTAGTCATTCTGGGCAATCGCTTCAACCTCTTGCAAACTGTGGTACAACAATCTGAGTTGTTCGTCTATGTCACTTCCCAAGGAAGAAATCTGCTTTCCAACCATGGAGTACGCTAACAGGTTTGCAGCAATTCTTGTGGATGTGTCAGACTGCTCTAGATTGCGAAACCTTCTGAAACTCATGAAGTTTGCGTAGGCTGTGTCGAAAAGTAGACCTTTCCATTTTGCCTTCATGTGGCCCTTGATAGCGAAATCTTCGACTTGCGAAATTGCGAACATTAGATTGTTTACCGAAGCGGATTCGGACATTGATTTGTAGATTGAGTAATCTGTAGTTACTGTGTGCAAACAAACATGATAGACCGAGGCTTTGAACATTCTCCAGAGAGAAATTCTCCCCTTGAGATCATTATCAAAATACATGCCGTGTA
Source organism: Nitrososphaerota archaeon (assembly GCA_027314685.1). The sequence continues at coordinate 15,968 of DAHVAI010000032.1, forward strand.
ACTTTAGCAAATTGTCCCGATGCTTTTGAGGCGCACTCAAGTGAACGACATATCCAATCGAATCTCTTTCTAGCAATGGATATTCGATTTCGTCAACAAGTAGCTTCACATCTGTCGGTTGCAGCTGTGAGATTGTTCTGAGTGATCCCCAAGCAAAATCAATGGGTCTCATTAGTCATCAACCGCTCTGGTCTGTATTGATGCGGGTTTAAGAACTAGAACCCTGAGTCAGAATCATACGAGTCTGAAAAGCTGCTATCATTACTCTCAGTAGCTCTAAACATTGGGCGGGACACGATAGGTGGCGTGACGACTTCTCTCTCATACTGTTGAGCGTCATTATTTCTGTCAGGTTCGGATGTCCCTGTAGGTGACACGCCGAAAATCATGCGTACCACTCGACGGACCATGTCTTGAATCTCTGCATTATCTGAAGTCATTGAGATCACGGTTTCTTCAGCAGCAACCTCTGGTGTAACTCCGTCGGACACAAGCAACCCCCAGTTGATCAAATCTCCAACTGAAGGTCCATAAGGCAGCTCGTTTGACTTGTACTGCCTTCTCAACTCTGCTCCGACTCTGACTATCCCTGTAGCAATTTCTCTCTTCACTTTTCCCTTCTTTTCAACTAGTGTAATCTCATCGTCCGAGATCTTGTTGCCCACACTGAGATAATCGAAATCTATCCAGACAGACATTCTTCTCCTGAAAGCCGCGTTGAGAGGTTTGGTTCCAGCAAATTCTGCTGAATAGGGGTTCAAGCTAATCACCACGTAACCTGCCGGATGACGTGGTATGATCTCATTATCTTTCTCTGTGAGCACCAAATGGCCTCTCGTGTCGAGCACGGGGTTGAGTCGCGTCGCAACATCCTGTTTCATCATGTTTGCTTCATCGAGATACAATATTCCACCATACCTACACCATGACACGATTTGTCCGTCGATCCAGTTCTCCCTACCCAATCCTACGTATCTGCCGAACAAATCGTATGCAGATGTTTGCAATCCGCAGTTGATCTCCCACATTGGCAAACCTGCTAGCTCTGCGACAAGGTAAACTATGTGGGTTTTCCCGGTACCAGAAGGACCAATCAGTGCGCACTGTTTGAAATGGTATAGTGCCCTCATGATTCTCTCGACGTACTTCTCACCTCTGTCTATGTACTCTGGTGTTCCGCGCGGGGTGAGTGCCTTTATCTTATCGTCGAAAGTCTGTCCTTGAAGCAGATCGTAATTATCGAGATGGAGCTTCTCGACTAACTCCGGCCGGTCGCGTTGTTTGGTTCTTGAGATAGTGACGTTTAATCTGACGCCGGATGCCTCGGCAGAGTGCATCTTCTGTTCTTTCTGCTTCTCCTGATGGGATTCATTACTAAAAGAGGGCATTGTAAGAAATCGTTATGAGATGCATATCCCACATAGGTTCTTTAGTGCTTATGGACTAATGGTTAGTATTCGGACTCCACAATTCTTTATTTCGGAAAAGACACATTAATAAAAAGGGAAGTATCATATTTCTCGCGAGTGGAAAGGCCAACAAGAAGAATTTTTCATAATTGTTGGAGTGCGTAGAGCATTTACTCGTGGTATTGAATCACATTGCCAGAAAGACAGCCAGCCGAGGTAGTTACAAAGATCCGTAACATCGCAGTTCAAAAACTGGATGAAAAGTCGGATCACAACACGCCGGTAATCTTTGATTTCGGAGCAAATCTGGAAGAATCGGAAAGAACCTCGGAATCAGTAACATTGAATTTCAGGATGACTATGGATACTGAACCTTCAATTGCAAAGTTCGTCGTCGAGGGGAGTGCAACCATTAACAGTGAAGAATCAGAAATCGAAAAGATGCTCTCAGCAGATCCTGAGACAAATGTTCCGCACGTGTTTACAAGAATTTATCAAACAGTTTACTCTGTAATCTTCATGCTCGCGGGGACTATCGATGTTCCTTATCCCTCACCCGCTCTTCTCAAGAGGCCACACGTAAGGGCAGCATACTCTGCCACTGCAGAGATGCAGAGTCCAAATCCTACAAGCTAGTAGTAACTCATAGAGACTGACTGGGCGCGCTTATTGACGCGCGATCCTGGGTCCAGCAGAAGACATGACGATGTGGCTTGTGAACAAAGTCTTGATTAGATTGCTAGTTTTTTCGTCATGTGCAACAGCCGTAAACAGGAATATCGAAGCTACTCTCTTGATATCTATGATCTCATTTGCTTGCTTCAGAAACTTGTAGGCGTTCTCAAGACTTGACGATAGGATAAGATCAGAAATGTTGTCGTATATCAGTCCGATCTTGGCTTCCAAGTCTGAAGCGATTGTCTTCTGAATTATATCGAGCAGAATCGCCTGATCATTTTGTGGCACAAGAATTTCCTCTGGATTGTCTGATGCTCTAGGATAGGATACTGAGGAAGAGAGCGTGTAAAACCTGACACCTCTTATCTTGGAAAGAGAATTGTAGATGGGGCTCCTCTTTGATGTAAACACGTATACCGACGCCTTGTTGGAAAGCATTTCAACTGCGAAGTCGTCAACCACATGCTCGTAGTTGTACGAAGGATCGATTTCGAACAGAATGGTTCTACCGACAAGAGAATCCGATCCGATGCTTAGCGATTGTGACAAGGGGAACACGGGCGCATTGATCGTAACTCCAGAAATTGGTCCGAAGAATCCTGAGAGCAGTGATGCTCGGCGAAATATTGTCGCGGTGACTGCAAACGCAATCGAGGCAAAGAAGTAACCCACTGCAACATCGTCAACGCCTTTTGAAAGAAGAAATCCGTTGAAGATTACTAGGTCTAGACCTATCCCACCCCAAACTATTGGAAGAAGCAAAAGTGCTCTTCTTACCTGTCGATCTCTTGTTTTTGACCTTGCACTGAGGAACAAACTTGTGGGGAAAATAAGAAACAATAGAAGGATCATCAAGATGAGGACAAGATAAGACTGCTCAAACGACGTCGACTCGAGAGTCAGACCAACAATGTTGACAACAGGCACAGGCGTAAATGGCTGGAAGATAGCAAGATAGACGTCAATTCCTATCGCAAAAGATGCAATCGCGAAATAAATGCTCCCGACAAATTTTCTCTTAGTTATAGCGACTAGGAGCTTCCTGATTCCGTTCCCCTCTGGCCGTAAGTATACGGCTGCCGCAACTGTCATCAAAAGCAAAACATCCCATAGAATGAAACTAGTTCCGAGTATCGTATAGACTGCGATGAACAAAGCTGAGAAGAGGAAATTGCGTAGAAACTCTAGGATCATCACCCCGCCAAAAAATACATGCACATAAAGAAGGAGTACCTTGACTTCGCGATAAAGCGTAGTGTTCTGGCGGTAAACGTAGTACCCTGATAGACCAGTGAAGCCCAGAGTGAAAATATCGATCGCAGGTACTACCAGGCCGATACCTTGAAACGGCATTAGGAATCCTAAAACCTAGAAATTGATAACTCCGGACCGAGAGTCAGGCTGTGGTACCGCCTGCTGTGATCCGTGCCCCTCATCTTCTGGACTATGAACCTGGTCTTGAATTGGTTCTTGTCGACCCAATTTTCGAGATACATTACTGAGTCTGATAGAAAGCCTTCAGGTCCTATCACACCGTCTTCACCGAGACTAACAGTCATTAATGTGGTCACGCCTTTCCCCTTCAAAGATTTGTAGACTGTTTTCATGAACGTCCTTTGCTCGAATTGTGTCTCACAAGCCAGTAACAACGCAGTTAGTGAATCTATGACAAGAATGGTTGCCTTTGCCTTGTTCACGATTTCGAGCAAATATGCAATGTTCGATTCCAGTCCCTTTCCTCTCAAGATTTCCAGGTCGATCACCTTCATCTTGCCATCTTTCTCCAATGGGGCGAAATCGACTCCCAACCTTGCGAGATTTCGTTTGAAGAAATCCGTTGACTCTTCAAAGGTTGCATACACAGCTGTCTCTTTGTGATTCAGAATTGCATTGTAAACAAACCGAGAAGCCAAGATTGTCTTTCCCGTTCCAGGGCCTCCAGTAAGAAGGTGAACATCCCCTCGAATCAATCCTCCTTGGATAATGCTGTCCAATCCAGAAATACCGGTCGGTATTCTCTCTGTACTCTCCAAAGCTACTGAGCTCAAGTTCTCGAAGATCTCCTTTTCCTCATGACCAATCCGTTAGTTTTTATCTTTATCATACCTGTCTAATCTCCAAGGCGAACGTGAGACTTAGAAGTTTGTCTTTCGTTGCGGAAGCTCGCAGTGTCTTCAAACAGGTCCTACTCATTGAGGTATACTTTTCCGCAAGCTTCGAAGCATATTCAATGGATTTCAGCTCATTGAGTACTTTCTGCAATTCTCGCATATCGGAGAGAGCGAACCATTGCTTGTAGAGCATTGAGTGTATTAGGTTCTGTCTATAGGTATCTGCCCGCTGCAACGCATTGACAAGCACTATGTTGCTTGCATTATTCTGGAGGTCTTTCATTACTGGTTTGCCGAGCTGGGATGAGTCTCCGGTAATATCCAAAATATCATCCCGGATTTGAAACGCAATTCCAAGATTGTAACCGAACCTGTACATGGCGTCGATTACTCGCTCTGAAGCTCCTCCAATCACTGCCCCTGATGCGGAAGCCGCCGCCATCAGTGCTCCAGTTTTGAGACCTGCTACCTCGAGATACTCTTCTTCGGTAATACGCTCCTGCTTTGACAATGCTGCGTCCATATACTCTCCTTTGATTGTCAAGTTAGCCGCGCGGGCAACATAGGACATTAATCGAACAATTCTCTTCTTGGTCAGCGAAGTCTCGCCATATTTTGCAAGTTGATTGAATATATCGAATATCAGTAAATCCGAGACCAAAATGGCAGAGGTGACACCGCTCCTCTTGTGTATCGTCGTCTTCTCATGTCTAAGGTCAGAGTTGTCAATTATGTCATCTTGGACGAGAGACGCTTCGTGCGCAAGTTCATAAGAGAGCGCGGCAGGAAGCGCTGTAGTATACTGACCAGATACTGCTTCGCAGCCCATCAAGACTAGAATGGGTCTAAGTCTTTTTCCGCCGGCCTCCATCACACCCTTTGCGTCGTGGCTCAACGGCGAATCTTGAAACTGAAACTCCTTTATCGCGCCTTCCATGGCGAGTCTGTATCTTTCTAGTATGGAATCTACGTTGATAGAGCCAGTATCTTGAGGCTTGTCAAATCTAGAATATTTTTCCAATGAATAGCACCGGACCCCACAAGAGGTATTCCCCATCAGCAGCGACATCGCACAATTCATCCATGTTTGCCTTAGGGCGCCGGGATAGTGACCTATATGCAACTGAATAAACTGGCAAAATTATCATGGTCAATGTGTATAGCGGAAAGAATCCAATCAGGACCAGCACGGCGATATAGAATGCGGAAGCAAGATCAAAGAAATTCATAATCGAATAGGTACGCGACCTACCGTAGGCAACGGGTATTGTGCGAACGCCATAAGCTTCGTCTGCTTTCGCATCACGAAGATCAAAAAAGATTGTGTTTGACATTAGTCGGAGGAAAATGAAAGGTCCTAAGCTGAGCAAGAGCAGCGGTAAACTATCATAATATAATCCCACCAGAAGAGGGATCAATGACCAACCGAAAGAGATCGCGAAGTTCTTAATGAGCAACTTCTCTTTCAATCTTTTTACTCCGATTACACTGATCAGCACTTTTGAGCCAATGCTATAAGCAAGTGCCAGCACTAAGGGGACCAACAAAGCCAAGAAGAAGACTAGATTTATGAAAAATGCTATTGAATATCCAATTCCAAAACTGACGGCTGCTATCATCGGGAGATATTTACTTCTTGGGAGCAAGTAGTTTGTACGTCCAGGATTGGAGATCTTATCTTGCGTAACTTCGGATCCTCTGTTTAGCATGTATGCTCCATAAGAAAACAGATACGCCATCAGAAGCAACGGCGGCGTTGGCGTTTTCCCGAGAAGGAGTGCGCTAGATGCCGCTATGCTTGACGTTCCGAGAGCAAGAAGGTGTCCGCCATAAACAACCTCGCGGGTTATGATGTCAGATAGCATTTGGAAATTTACCTGTTGTAATTAGACTCTGTATGAAGAATGTGAGAAGTGATTGTACAGAGTTCTGCTCCAACTAGCAAAGAAACTCTGTCTTTACAGTGCATCAAGTAAAAGGTCTTCAGTAAACTAATAAAATCAAATGGAGTCCAGCTTCATAGCGAGAGTCCATAAAGGGCGTTTTGGTTTGATTTTCGAGTTTAAAACAACACATTTTAGGGGGCGTGGAGGAGGAGTAAGCTAGTTTGATGAAAGTAGAAGAAAGAGTTCCTACTGGAATTCCTGGTCTTGACTCGCTTATTGAAGGCGGCCTTCATAGAGGTGATTTCGTCTTGCTTCTTGGGGGCATTGGAACAGGCAAGACGATCTTTTCAAGCCAATTCGTCTACAACGCCGTTACTAACCTTAAGGAACCAGCTGTATTCGCTACTTTCGAGGAAGACGTGAAGAGTTTGAAACGTAACATGCTGGAATTTGGAATGGACTTATCTTCACTCGAGGCTCAGAAGAAACTGAAGTTGATTGATCTAGATGTCCTCGAGGGTAGGGGTCTGAGCTCAAACATTCAGGTCCTATTGGAGGCACTCGACGAGATAAAGGGGAAGAGACTTGTCGTCGATTCACTTACGGCATTTCTCGCCGGCACTGGAGAGAAATTTGACTACACATTCATGATGCATTTGATATACAAAACACTGAAACGAGAGGGCATCACAACGCTCATGACGGCTTCAAGACAATTGTCAAGAATCCAAGAGACTGGCGTCGAAGAATTTGTTGCCGATGGTATTTTTCAGCTCGAAAGCTATGTGACTGAATCAATGGATATGAAAATCAGGTTCCTCATAAAGAAGCTTCGAGGAACCGAGCACGATAGAAAGTACCATAGCTTGGCCATCACGCCAAATGGAATTTCCATTCTTGCTTTCTCAGGGTAATACTCCAAGAGTTTGCCGTTTTCCAGAAGTTACTTCTCTGAACCATGCAAAAGGCCCTTTGAAGCATAAATCACCCTGTATCTTGTTACGATATAACCGAAGAGGAATGGAGCAGAAATTCGAATTGGAAACATCAATACTAGTTTCGGGTCAGAGGGCACAGACGCAGCAGCAGCTTAACAGAAGGTCACGCATGGAAACATACTGTGACATCATAAAAGCAATTGGAGGCGGAGCCGAAAAGCCTACTCACATAATGTATCGGGCAAACCTGTCGTGGACAGTAATG
>DAHVAI010000108.1 GCA_027314685.1 Nitrososphaerota archaeon
AATGACGGCAGGGGGCGGGATGGTTCTCGGCGGGGAGAATCTTGGCTTTGTGTCTGATAAGGAACTTGTTAGGCTTTACTCCGATGCCACAATCAATCTATCTCCAAACCCCTTGGAATTCTACGGTTATTCCATAGTTGAAGCCATGAGTTGCGGGACCCCAACAGTCGCCTACGATAATGGCGGAGCTCAAGAGCTTATCAAGCCTGATATTACCGGCTGGCTGGCCTCCAATGGCAAAGAGATGAAAGAAAGAGTAATTGATATTATTGAACATGGGTATGATGAGAATATAAGGAAGAGCTGTCAGATAGAAGCCCAGAGATTCAGCACAATATCATCCGCAAAATCCTTAGTATCGCATCTTGCGCGAATATGAAGATTAATGACCGACAGTAGTCGCGTCAGGAAACTGGTTGCAGATATAATGATAGAGAACTATGTGCTCAGGGATTTAACGGAAAGAATAAGTAGAAAACCAGTCAAGGGCTATCGTGAAGAGCATGCTTGGTAAAGGGATCAGCAACCTCTCAAGGATCGCCGCACTGGCAGAAATGGCCAGAAATTCCATTTATTGCAGAGGCACAGGACAGTGTATACACAGTCTTCGCGGCGACAAGCGTGAGACATGGGAGATGGTCAGGACTGACGCGCTTGAACAACCGGCATACGGCTACCGTCGTGTCTGGGCTGTGTTAAGGAGGCAGGAAAGGATATTCAAAAGCAGGAAGGGTGTCCACAGGATGTTTGCAGAAGGCCACTTCTGAAGGAGGCGCACTTCCCCTGCCCGAGATTGCCTGCGACAGGCAATCTGTCCACGGATGTGCCGAACAGCAGGTGGTTCACCGAATTCACATACCTGGACACGATGGACTGCGGTCCTGTCCCCTTCATGCCAATCGAGGACTCGTGCACCAGAAAGGTGGTCGGTTATGAGCTCATGCGCTCATGCGGCGCATCCGATGCACTGGCACTGCTGGAGAGCACAATCATGTCCCCGTTCCCCGATGGCAGGGCGCCGGGGCTGGCGCTCAAGACAGACGGCGTTCCCCAGTTCAGGGCGGAGAAGTTCAGGAACGTCGCCAGGGTTCTGGGCATAAGTCTCGAGAACACACGCAAGCGCACACCCTAGGACAACGGTGTCGTTGAACCTTTCAACGGCCATTTCAAGGCAGACTGCATGTGGATCAGGGAGCCGGCAACGTTCGTCGAGACAGTGAGGATAGTCGATGAGGCACTCCAGAGCGCAATCAGGTAGAAGAATGCACACAGAAAGGAGATGCTCGAGAACAGGGAGAAGAGGAAGAGGGACAAGAGAACGGAAAGGAAAAGAATTATCTGGAAATTCAGGACACAGAACTCAATTATCGAAACACGGTACTAGTGGTAATTAAATAGAGTTCTGACAATGCGATTTTTGGTCATCAACGTCTATGCCTGTAAGTAACTGTCACGATTCTTGGCAGCACATAAGGTGCATAGGAGATGGATTTCATTGTTGAACAGACAAAGTAAGTCCCCAGATGAGATTATTGAGCTAGAATGGGGTCGGATAATTTTGGCGATACCAAAGGATGAGCCTAACACATTCTATTCCACTTTCCTTGTCGATTCTTACCGGAAGCTAAGGTTAAGAAAAGGGTATACTGTGCTGGACATAGGAGCGCATGTAGGAGACTACTCCATTCTAGCAGGCTACGGAGTAGGTTCGAAGGGCCACGTTATAGCGATAGAGCCAAACCCTCGATTGTTCGGACTTCTAAAGAGGAACATAGAGCGAAACAACATGCCGAACATAATTGCTATAAACACCGCAATTTCCAACTTTCGAGGCTTCCACGATATGGTTGATGAAGGGCAAGGAAGTCATTTCACTACCGCTTCTCTAACCAACGGATATGTGTCGTCTGTTACAACAATCGATTCTCTCCTTAGTGATATGGGCATACGTTGTGTAGATGCCATCAAGATGGATATTGAAGGTGAGGAACTCAACGCTCTCTCCAGTCAGCACTCACTTGAGACCTGCAAGGAGGTAGCTGTTGAGGTGCACAATGACGATTTAGCCAGAGCTGTTGCAGGCCGTCTGCGTACTTACGGCTTGTCTGTTGAAACCTTTTCAATCATTGGGGCGTTATCAAATACATTGCGAAACGCACTCATCCACTTCCCCAGCCTAGCCGTTAGCGAACTGAGATCGGGTGGAATTGCGACCAAGACCACTATACGATCGCTTTTTAATAATGAGTATATGGGTCCGTCTACGAGTATATTGTATGGTCACCGGTATTAAGCGCGATTAGTCAGATACTGCCAATTTAAGCTGCTTTTTCGTGGTATGGTTCACTTACGATTGAAGCGTAATTGTAAATCAACTGAGCTTATGATGATTCTGGGACCTAGATGAAGGCGCCGTTTCTGTTTCTTTCACTAGACATCCCATCTCACTTAATATTGACGACTACTGGCGAGGCCTTTTATTATTGCATCTCTGCCAATAGTTGTCTAAGAAGTTGTTTTGAGACTTGGAGCGATCATAATGGGTAAGAGTGCGGCAACTGGCAACTCTCGGAACGCGATTTTACTTCGTTTCGGCAAGATTAAACTGTTAGTTAACAGAATGGAACCTTATGTCTATTATGCAACTTATATCGCCGGGCAGTACAATGCGATGAGAATCCAAACAGGTGATGTAGTCCTAGATGCAGGTGCAAACATCGGAGATTTTGCGGTGAGAGCCGCTAGAATCGTCGGAAAAAGTGGGCTTGTCATCGCGGTTGAGCCGAACATCGATGTTATCCCGAGGTTGAAAGAAAATTTGGAACTCAACTCATTGAAGAATGTAATTGTAACGAATTGTGCGCTATCAGACGCTGATGGTCATTCTTATCTTCACTTGTCTGGGCACGGGTCGCGCCTCGCTCCAGACAATAGTGTTGGATCCAGGATAGTTAACACAAGAACAACAGATTCTATATCTAAGGAATTGGGCATAGACAACATAACTGTCATGAAAGTTGATATTG
>DAHVAI010000039.1 GCA_027314685.1 Nitrososphaerota archaeon
AAGAATGAAGAACCTGAATGAGCTTGTTTCCATCTTGGCAAATCTGTTCAAGGAAAACAGTTCTGATTTTTGGGTACGCCTCGCAAGGGAAGCTGGCGTGCCCGCCGCTCCCATCCTAGAGGTCTCGCAAGTGCTATCTGACAAACACGTTGCGGCAAGAGAAATGCTCATGGAGGTCGTGAGTCCAAAGTCCGGTAAGAAGATGAAACTTTTAGGGATACCGGTAAAATTCTCCGAAACAAAGACTTCAATTCGTTCGGTACCTCCCGCACTAGGGGAGCACACGACTGAAATCCTTGGCCAACTCGGATATTCAAACGAACAGATTTCCGTCTTGAAATTAACAGGAGCTATCTAGTTGCGCTTTCCCAGCTATTTGAGGCAAGCTGCGTAGTAGTCTCTTGCATAATATTGGTCATGGGTTTAGAGGGCTTGCGAGTTGACTCAATGGCTTTCATGAAAGAGCCGCTTTCTCTTGCTCATTGTTTCATGCAAGACATCGTAGAAACAGCGACGGAACGCTTCGTCTCTAAGTTTCATCCTCTCCTGGTTAGTAAGAGTCTTCCAAAAACTGTACTCGGTGTCAGTGACTTCGTAGGAGAAGAAGCTTCCTTTTGCCATGGGCTGCTTATGGTTTAGGCAGATTATTGGAGATGTATCGGGGTTAAATGGGATCATTATGTTTTGCAATCGAGGACGTCCTAGACGATCCTTTAAGGTGATTAAGAGTTTCGCTAATTGTAGAGGGCCATAATCCGAATGGTTTACTTTAATGCTTCATACCTGGTTTAACCTTCATTTGGTAGGGAATAGATTGGATTCTATGCTTTGGGATGGGAGAACCTCGGACGGGTTCAAGAATCTTCGGAGTATAATTCCTTGACACTGATGCGAGGAGATAATGACCGAACTTTCTGACTAGTTGCTTGTCATCTTTGGAGAAGGATGCTTTGACCTCGATCTTCTCGAAAGTTAGTTCTCGCCTCATCCCTTACCCATGGACATCTTGCTTTTGCGGTTGACCTGTTAGTTTCGTCGAAACGGGGTTTTCGTCGTTTTTTGCTACCATGAAGTAAAAAGTGGGTGGTAAGATCTGGATTCATAAGAAAGGCGCCGCGGGTGAGATTTGAACTCACGATCGGTGTAAACCGAAACGGCTGTCTGCCTAAGCAGGTTAGCAAGCCGTCGCCCTACCAGGCTAGGCGACCGCGGCAAAGACGACTTATGCAGCCTTTAAAGGTAATTTAGCCTTTTGTTGTCCTTAATTCTAAAGAAGACCACTTAAAAATCCAGTCAGGCGAATGGGTCAAATCAGGTAGTGGAGTTTCGTGTGCATCGAAAGCTCCAAATCGCTTCCGAACCAACGTCCGCAGTTATGAACTATGGCGTTGGATACCAAATAATTATTATCGCTTGTTTCAAGATTACATACAGGTCCATCATAGATCTCATTGGATATAGTCCGAATTGGGGTGAGAATTTTGTCATTGAGAAATTGGACTTTTGTCCTCTTGTTGTTTGGATGTGCAGGATATGTGATCAGGTAAGCTGAATGTAATGATACTTTTCTTCCCATGATAACATCTTGAGTCTTTTCGTTTTTTATTGAGATACTGGCCCAAATACCTAATCGAGCATAAGCCAATTGTAGCTGCTGAGCGAGAATATTGGAAGTGGTGCTGCAACTTCTATACATCTTACTTCCCCCGAGTTTGTTTATACCAACATAACCCTCTCCTATTTCATACCCATGCAAGAAGGCATTCAGATATTCAATTTTCTTGTGAAACAGCAAGAAATCAGGTATCTTCTTGTTTGGAGCTTTGTGGCCGCACCATTGATCAAATGCTCTCGCGAGTACTCTCGAGGGAATCGTCACTAGCATTGAGTTGGCATTTTTCACGAATGTCGTGTAAGTTGAATATCCTAGATTCTTTGCAATTCTCGCTATCCTTTGTCTAATGTCATTTTCGTCACTCACTATCGAAAAGCGCACTTCTTTCGTTATGGAACCTTCAGCAACATAAAGTCCGATCAACCAAGCCGTGTCACAATTTAGCGGCAGAAATTCCCCATAGCCCAAGTGTTTAGGCTTTCTCTTTTTTATGAACGATTCCAACGATATCCGGTCTTCTTTGAATGTACCCTTGATTATGGGAACAACCAGATAGTTGCCATCGCTGAGAGAGTGCTTTGCAACCAAGTCTTTTGCTGCCAAATATTTTTGAGTGGAGAATGAGACTTTTCTGAGTAATCTTCCACCTTTAGAAAGACGTGAGGAGTGACTAGTGCTTACCAAAATAGGGTGTTCCGGTGTTGTAACTATTGGCAAAAGACCGTTTGCATTAATAGTGATCATCTGTCCTTTGTACGTCCTGTTGTAAGTGCGAAGAACAGCATTCAATCCGTTTGATCCTATCGCAGTATCACCTATTTTGTACTCAACAATAGCTTTGTTATCTCCAAGAACAATCGTAGATGGAGGAACGCAATGCGGACATTCAAAAACTCCCTCAGGAACTCGGTTTGTGGTTTCTATATCATTCGTCCATCTAGGAAGTGAGGAACCCGGAATCCTTTCCAGCTTGTACTTGTTCTTTGATGTTCTTTGCAGCCGAACTGCCTTCGAAAGATCTAGATTTTGAAGGATTGTTTCAATTCCACGCTCAAAGTGAGTCGTGAGTTCCTTTCTAGCCCTGTCTTCTACATCCTCGTCTACAATGACTATGTGATGCATTTTCACGAATGCCGGTACTTCCCATCTCTTCTGGATTGCAAGAGCAATTTCTGCAAGCTGCTTCTCTGAAAACTCATCCGACCGAACTTCGAGCATTGCTATCACACCGTGGACTAAACGTATAGTTTAGAGTTTGCGGGCAAACAACTCTTAAATCAACTACTTTGAAGGATTTTCTATTCTGAAAGCGCCGAGGTAGCTCAGCCTGGGAGAGCATCCGAAAGAGCTCAAAACTCTTGGTGAAGCTGAAGACCGGAGTGTCGTGTGTTCAAATCACACCCTCGGCATCTAATCCTTCATAGATTGAGAAGCATTTGCTTTTGCATTCCGTTGTCGAGCGACACTTATTGAGACAGCCTTGCTCGATCCGGACTACTGATCTCAGTGAATGAATCTTGGGTTCATATCGATTTCCGAGACATTTCCCTCATGAAACCATTTGTTCAACTCCTAGAACGAAGACAGATCCCTCTTGAACAGGCCGTTCTATTATGATGGTTCTAGTACTGGCATAGCTTCCACATTTCCCTAACGGAGAAGTGAAAACTCACAAATGAGTTCCAAAAGAAATGTTCTTCTTTCAGGGACAATTGCGGGGTTAATCGCAATTGCCTTGATCGTAGCGGCAATGTTCGTACCAGGATCAAATATCGTCAAATCCAGCTCTCAAAGTGGCACGTTGGGAATCCAACTCACCGACCCTCCGGTGGTTCCCAAAGATGTGTCAGCAGTATACATCAGCTACTCTGAGATGGCAGTCCACGTAAGCGACGCAGGTAACAATTCTGGTTGGTACCAAGTCGCACCAGCAGGAGAGATTGATCTGATGTCGCTCCTCAACACAAGCGTAACACTAGGTAGTAGTCAAGTGACATCAGGAGTCTACAACGCAATAGGGTTCAACCTGACCTCGGCAACTGTGACAGCAAATGGCGCAAACCAATCAGCTTTCATCTCGAATGATAGGATGACCGTTCCGATCGCAGGCGATCTTCAAGTGCAAAGCGGGCAAAGCCAAGGCGTACTAGTAGACCTCAGCCCAACAGTCATCGCAATACACAACGACTCGCAGACCGCTTATCTATTGATACCTAATGCACATATTCTGCATGTACCTGCATCGGTATGGAAGCAATCAGATCATAAGGGAGACGTTCTCAAAGACATCACACAGCAACAGTGGTTCAGAGAAGCAAATCAGGGACAGATATCGCTGAGTAACATAGCACTTTCGAGTAACTCCATGCAAGTCACTGTCACCAACACTGGCAGTCACAATGCGTCGATCTCTTTGCTTAGTGTAGCATACCCAATCAATGTCGTCTGCGCACAATACCAGAACACTTGCAGGGCACCGACGGATGGGCACAGCCCAGGAGCGATACCAGTTGGAGCCTTTGCGGTCCTTTCAAACGGTTCACTCTACCAGATAAACATAACCGCTTCTCAGATGACTCGTTATAACATCAGCGGACAAGCTAGTAGCGGAATTCTATCGGCAGCAGGTCTCACGGATCTTGCAAATTCAAGCGCTCATGTTGGCTATCTCCTAATGCCAGGACAATCGGTCACACTTACATTCACTGGGCCGGTCGACACAATCACTCCTTACATCCTGAACTACCTGCACGTATCGGTAGCAATTCCACAGTCGTTGATGAATGACGTATCGACAATCAACTCAGGTCAGATGTACATCATGTCTGTCTGGGGGTCCATGGATACATTCGCAAGCCAACAACTAACTGCAAGCTAAGTCCAAGAGAGAAAAGGGCTAGCTTGCTAGCCCAATGATCTCTCTGATCCTCCTTTCTTTAGGAAAAACTAGGTCGGGCCTTTGACCCAAGCTCTTACCGCTTCATACCAGAAGATTGCGCTCGCAGCAGAGAGTAACGCAACGAAGAGTGTGTTTGTTTGGTTCAGCGGATCAATAAAGAGTACAACAAATCCAAAGAATCCGCTCAGTATTGAGAAGAAGACCGCGTAGAATACAAATCGGGGGACCATGAAAGTACCGAACCTAAGGAAGTCATTCAGCATGTCTACCTTAATCTCATCTGCGAGAATGTATTCTCCACCATTTTCTTTGACCAAACCAAGATCCACCAGCTTTGTCAGATGATATTGTGCAAGTGAGGAACTAGAGAAATGGAGCTCCCGTTGAACTTCTCTAACGCCGCTTCTTTTGTGCTTCACGACGTAAAGGTACGTTCGCAGGGTGTTTCCCTTAAGTTGGGATTCGGCGACGTTTTTCCTTTGTTCGTCGACGTCTTTGGACAAAAAGCTACAACTTCGGACTTGGCTTGAAGACAACTCCTTTATTCGTATCGTTTGTACTTTTGCGAGATATCCGGAAACAAGTAGCAATGAAATCTAGTTTCACGCGAAATGAGGTCCAGTGAGACAGTGTTTCAAGGTCACCTGGATAGAAGAGTGCACGTGATCTAATAGCGACTGACTGTTCTACGATTAGAACAGTGATTGTTTTGAAACGGATTCGATGTTCAAAGGAATGGGTTATAGTCTTGTGTTTTCATAGGATTCATGAATGAGTTCTAGATCAAACATCCTTCTCTCAGGCACCGTGGCGGCTGTAATCGCGATTGTACTTATAAGCGGAGTTCTGGCCTCGGGAATAATGAACAATCGAGTTACATTTTCTGATAGTGTAACGGTTACAAACGGAACAACATATACCGGGATGTCCCAGTCCGGGTCTGGTGCTCTTTCCGTGCTCTTGACAGATCCACCCACTGTTCCGACCGGGACTA